>CAZLKG010000044.1:0-10893 GCA_964560045.1 uncultured Slackia sp. | reverse complement strand
TCGAGATGCGCACCCACAAGCGCCTGATCGATATCTTGGAGCCGACACCCTCCACGGTCGATTCGCTCATGCGTCTCGATCTTCCTGCGGGTGTGGACATCGAGATCAAGCTGTAAGGAGTGTGTGAGATGATCAACGCCATTTACGGCAGAAAGGTCGGCATGACCCAGCTCTTTGATGAGAGGGATTGCGTGGTGCCCGTTACCGTTATCGTGGCCGAACCTAATACGATTTGTCAGGTCAAGACTGCTGATACTGACGGCTATGAAGCCGTGCAGCTTGGCTTTGGCACCATCAAACCCACCAAGCTCAACAAGCCCATGGCGGGTCATTTTGCCAAGCAGGGCAGCGACCCTGTGCGTTATTTGCGCGAGGTTCGCGTGGAAGACGCCTCTGAGCATAAGGTTGGTGACACCCAGACCGTCGCAGCCTTTTCTGAGGTGAAAAAAGTTGATGTGACTGGCACTTCTAAGGGCAAGGGTTTCCAAGGTGTCGTCAAGCGGCACGGCTTTGGTGGTGGCCGTGCATCCCATGGTTCGCACTTCCACCGTATCCCTGGCTCCATCGGCCAGTGCGCAACGCCTTCGCGCGTGTTTAAGGGTGTTCGCCTTCCAGGTCATATGGGCTGCGACACCGTGACCGTCAAAAATCTTGAGGTCGTTCGTGTGGATGCCGACCAAAACCTCATCTTGGTCAAAGGCTCGGTGCCGGGTAGCAAAGGCGGCATCGTGCGCGTTCGCATGGCTTAAGTGACCTTATCCTGCAAGAGGAGTACACCATAATGGCAAACATCGAGATCAAAGATGCCGGCGGCAACAAGGTCAAAGAGGCCGAATTGAACGCCACCGTGTTCGGCATCGAACCGAACGTGCATGTGATGCACACGGTCGTGCGCGCCATCCGCGCCGGTCAACGTCAGGGCACGCATGACACCAAAACCCGTGCCGAAGTTCGTGGCGGCGGCAAAAAACCCTGGCGCCAGAAGGGCACCGGTCGTGCGCGCCAAGGCTCCATCCGCTCGCCCCAATGGACTGGTGGTGGTGTCGTGTTTGGGCCGCATCCCCGCAGCTATGCTTTTCGCGTGAATCGCAAAGAGGTCAAGCTGGCCATGCGCTCTGCGCTTTCCGCCAAGTACGCCGATGGCGAGCTTGTTGTGGTTGATGGCTTTAACTTCGAGAAGCCCTGTACCAAGGATGCCGCAGCTGCTCTCAAAGCCCTTGGCTGCGACCGCCGCATAACGTTGGTAATTGCCGATGATGACGTGAATACCTTCTTGTCGTTTCGCAATATTCCCACCGTGTCCATCGCGGTGGCCACCGAGGTCACTACGCTGGAACTTATTGACAACAAGAAACTGGTGCTCACCGCTGCCGCGCTGGAGCATCTCGAGGAGGTGCTTGCGCAATGAAGGATCCCCGCGAGATCATCATTCGTCCGGTCATCACCGAACACAGCTACGATATGATGGAAAAGAACACCTACACCTTTGAGGTGGCCAAGGATGCCAACAAAGTGGAAATCCGTCAGGCCGTCGAGGCGATTTTCAACGTAAAGGTCGTTCGCGTAAACACTCTTAACGTGAAATCCAAGCCTAAGCGCGTGCGCTATCAGCTGGGTCGTACCCGTACCTGGAAAAAGGCTATGGTCACGCTTCAGCCTGGTGATACCATCGAACTGTTCAGCGCTTAAGGGAACCTTACCGCTGCGAGTTCCTTATGCGGCCGCATTCTGTGTCGGGTGTGTGCAGTCTCCGCGTTAAAAGTAAGCATACTCTAACAAAATCATCCACTGTGGTATAAGCCCTATGTCATTGTTTTTGTCTGTGGCAGGCATGCGTTTGGGTGCCTTCTGGAAGCGCTTGCGCTCCCACCCGCCTCTCCTTCCTTTGCGGGCATAGGGTGCTCAAGGGTGCAGATGGCATCTGCATTGATGGACGTTCATCGGATTGGGCGGAAGGCGTTGAGCGCTTTGGGTTGAGCCCATACGCCGCGTTGACTCTGCTGCAGATGCTACCCTAGTGAAAGGATGATGGAGCATGAGTAAAATCGCAATTGTGTATTGGAGCGGAACCGGCAACACCGAAGCTATGGCGAATCTTGTTGCCGAAGGCGTGGCATCAGCCGCAGGAGATGCTGAGCTGTTTCAGGCGGGAGATTTTTCCGCCTCTGATGTGGAGGGATATACGGCCTTCGCCTTCGGATGTCCCGCCATGGGCGAAGAAGAGCTTGAGTCCGATGAGTTCGAGCCCATGTGGAATGAGGTGAAGCCTCTGCTTTCGGGCAAAAAGGTAGCGCTGTTCGGAAGTTATGACTGGAACGATGGCGAGTGGATGGATACCTGGCGCGATGATGCCGAGGGTGCAGGGATTTCTCTGGTCGATACGGTCATAGCCAAGGACTATCCTGACGATGCAGCCGCAGAGGCGTGCAGGAAGTTGGGCGTGGCCTTGGTGTAGGTTTTACCAAAAGCGCTGCGAGAGGTGTTTCGCAGCGCTTTTTATCGGCTCTCTTCCAGAATTGTTTCAGGATTTTATGACACAACGTTTATCGGACTTTCTCCTGCGATGATACGGGCGACATTTTCCCATACGGTGCGGTGGGCGCGATAGAACATACCCTCGGTCACGCCGCCGATGTGGGGTGAGAACACCACGCGCCGGGATGCCTTCTCGCTTAAGTTGAGCAGAGGGTTGTCTGTCTTAACCGGCTCGGGTGCCACGGTGTCAAGTCCCGCAGCGCCAAGTAATCCCGATTCGAGGGCATCCACAAGAGCGGCGTTATCTACTATTTCCCCGCGGGCAGTGTTTATAAGGATGGCTCCGGGTTTCATGCGCTTGAAAAAAGCGGCATCCACCATGTTCTTCGTTTTTTCGGTTACAGGCGTATGGAGGCTTACGATGTCGCAGGTTTCTGCGATCTCTTCGATCGATGCGTATGAGACGCCAAGCTGCGTCTCCTTGGTTGATTCCAGCCTATGTCGCTTGTTGTAGAGCATAGCGCATCCCCAGGGCGCAAGGCGTCGCGCCGTTGCCTGTCCGATGGCTCCGAATCCGATGAATCCTATCGTGCAGTCGCCGAGTTCTCGAATACCCTCAACCATCATGCGTTCCTTTGTCTGAATCTGCTGTCCGGTACGCACGGCAGCATCGGCCCGAATTGCGTCGCGCAGGCAGGCGAGCATAAGGAGCACAGCTTGTTCGGCCACGCTGTCAGCGTTGGCTCCCGCGTTGTTGCACACCGTCACGCCACGGGCGCGAGCAGATGCCAGGTCGATGGCATTGTAGGCCACTCCTTCTGAGTGGATAAGTTTGAGATTCGGCATGCCTTCAATGAGTCGTGCGCTCACGGGGCTGATGGCATCGGCAAGGATGAAGTCGGCATCGGGTGCGAGTTGCAGCAGATCGTCATCCGAGGTGCCACGTTCGGCTACGATCGTATCCACGTCACGTGTGACAGGTAAATCGGGCAGGTACTTCTTGAGACGGGCTTCGTTTCCTATAACGAGCAATTTCACGGTTCATCCTTTCGCTTGTGCCGGTCGTAAGATGCGGATTGCGACTGAATGATACCATCGGGATATAGTGGTTCGATTTTGCTCAAAAGGTGCTGGGCCTTAGTAGGACAACTATTTCTGACTATTTCGGACGGATAACTGTTCGGACTAGCTCGCAATCGACCAGCCCAGCATGGCGGCAAACATCACGATGAACACCAAGTTGTTCCATCCGCCGAAGAGCACGCAGCGTGCCGGTTGAGGAAGATGGAGCCACAAAAAACCCAAAAACGATGTGATGACAGGTGTGAGCAAAACGAACCAAGCCGGAAACGTTGTTTGTCCAAACAGGATGCATACTCCCAAAAGAACGAATGCCATATACATGGGCACGAGCGCCATCCGTGATATTGTCATAATGTTGTGAGCTACGCTCTCATAGAGGTCGTCATGTCCCGTCTTGGCGATGAGAGCTAGGTAGACGTATTGTGCGTGGTAGGCTCCTCCGCAGATGAGCGCAAAACCCAGGAGTGCTGCAGCGATCCAGACCACCCAAGAGGCAGGCCCCGTTGCAAATGAGGGGAGTGCGGCGAAGCCTGCAACATAGAAGAAGGCGGCCGCGGGTCCCAATGCTCCGCCAATAGACACCCGTCGTAAGGGAAGGTCCTTCATGATATGCATGTAGGGCTTAAGCGTGCCGTCCATAGCGTAAGGGCCGCGCGTGAAATAGAGAAGCATGTCGCCCGCGAACATGAGAATCGATCCGAATAGTCCTGAGGTCAGAAATATCGCTGTCATGGGCGTCCTTTCGTGCACGTTTAGGCTTGGCTAGGGCAATACTGATACAAAAATTAGAAAATCCGGAATTCGCTTGCAAGCCATTAAGTTACCATAAACTTACTTTTTATGAAAGACGATTCAACAGTCGTGTCTTCAATGGCGGCGTAATGTGTCACGTGTCACGTGTCACGTTTGAGACTCATGAAGAAAGTGTGCGCCTGTGGCAGGTATGAGCTAATCTCGGGATGTGTTCCTGAAAAATATGTTATAAAAACAGTATCAATTAAAGGAGGCATCGGGCTTTGCTGCCGTGGAACACACAGCATCCCCCGTTGTCGATTTCAAGAGAAAGAGAAAATGCTATGTCCCTCATCAACAAAGAAATCTCCGATTTTTCCGTCCAGGCCTATCAAAATGGAGATTTCCACACCGTAACCAAGGCCGATGTCCTGGGCAAGTGGAGTCTGTTCTTCTTCTATCCCGCTGACTTCACCTTCGTATGCCCCACCGAGCTTGAGGATTTGGCCAACATCTATGACAAGTTCCAGGAGGTTGGCTGTGAGGTGTTCTCCGTCTCTACCGACACGCATTTCACCCACAAAGCGTGGCATGAGACTTCTGAGCGCATCGGCAAGGTGGGTTACCCCATGCTGGCCGATCCCACCCACGCTCTGTGCCGCGACTTCGAGGTGCTTATCGAGGAGGACGGCTTGGCTGAACGTGGTGCCTTCATCGTGGATCCTGAAGGTAAAATCCAGGTGTATCAGGTGAATGCCGGCGGCATAGGCCGCAATGCCGAGGAGCTGCTGCGCCTCTTGCAGGCAGCCCAGTTCGTGGCAGAGCACGGTGATCAGGTGTGCCCCGCTAAATGGCAGCCCGGTGCTGAGACTTTGAAGCCCTCGCTCGATCTGGTGGGTCAGCTGTAAGGATTCAAAGCCCTTCTAGCGTCTAAGCTGTCATATGCCTTAACACCATCGGCGGGCCGTGACTTTCGAGTTGCGGCCTTTTTCGTATGACACTCTTCGGAAAGGATAGACACATGTTAAACAGTAACGAAAAAAACCTTTACGATGCCGTTATCGTGGGCGGCGGTCCTGCGGGACTTACTGCAGCCCTGTATTTGGCGCGCGCCCGCTACCGCGTTATCGTGGTCGAAAAGGAGCGTTTTGGCGGCCAGATCACCATCACCGATGAGGTCGTGAACTACCCTGGCGTGTTGCGCGCGAGTGGAACGGAAATCACCGAGACTATGAGGCGCCAGGCCGAGTCATTCGGCGCTGAGTTCCTGCTTGCCGAGGCCACATCCCTAGATCTCCAGGGTGACATCAAGCGGGTAAAAACTACCAAAGGCGATCTTTTCTGTTTTGCCGTCCTGCTCGCCACGGGAGCAAATCCGCGCCGCTTGGGCTTTCCGGGTGAAGATGAGTTTCAAGGTCGCGGTGTTGCCTACTGCGCCACCTGCGATGGTGAGTTTTTCTCCGGCAAGGAGGTGTTTGTGATTGGCGGCGGGTTTGCAGCCGCCGAGGAGAGCGTGTTTCTTACCCGCTACGCCAAGCACGTCACCATTCTTGTGCGCGGGAACGATTTCTCCTGTGCCCCTACGGTCTCTGAGAAGGCTAAAACCGATCCCAGGATCGACGTGCTATACAACACGCAGGTTGTACAAGCAGGAGGGGATACAGCCCTGCGCTATCTGCGTTACCGCAACTCCAAGACGGGCGAGGAAGCCGAATTTCATGCCGATGAGGGGGATACCTTTGGCATCTTCGTATTTGCGGGATATGTGCCCGCCACAGGACTTGTTCAAGGTATAGTCGATTTGAACGCACAGGGCTACGTGATCACCGATGACTCCCAGATGACCAGCGCGGACGGTCTTTTTGCTGCGGGGGATGTGTGTGTGAAGGAGCTGCGCCAGGTAGCAACTGCCACAGGTGAGGCTGCCCAGACCGCCACCTCTATGGAGCGCTACCTGAAAGCCGCTCAAGAGCGCACAGGGCTTACCCCTAAGCCTCCCGTTGCACGTCCGGTTGAAGATCTCTCTCAGGCCAAAGCGAAGGCAGATGAAAAGACCTCGGATCCGAGCGCATCCTCCAACTCGCTTTTCACTCCCGACATGATTTCCCAGCTCAACACCGTGTTCGGGCGGATGGAGCGCCCGCTGATGCTAAAACTTGCGCTCGATTCGCGTCCGGTATCCTCTGAGCTTGAAGTCTATATGGAGGAACTGGCTGGCTTGAGCGACAAACTTTCCCTCACTCGCGTTACAGGTGATGAGCTTGCTGCCTTCGATACAGGGGAGCTTCCCTGTGTGCGCGTATGCGATGAGGCGGGCACCTGGACAGGTCTTGCTTTTCATGGTGTTCCCGGTGGGCACGAGTTCACGAGTTTCGTGCTGGGACTCTACAACGCTGCCGGCCCCGGCCAGCCCATTGATGATGCCGACCGCGCCGCTATCGCCGCGATTGAGGTGCCGGTTGAGATCAAGGTGCTCGTGGGACTGTCGTGTACGATGTGCCCGGACGTGGTGATTGCTGCCCAGCGCATAGCCGCCGGCAACGAATGCGTCTCAGCTGATGTCTACGATATCAATCACTTCGAAGCTATCAAAGACCGCTATCAGGTGATGAGCGTGCCGTGTCTGGTGGTTTCTCGCGAGGGCGCAGATGAGAAGGTGAGCTTCGGGAAAAAGAACCTTGCTGAAGTGCTTTCGCTCATTGGCGTCTAACCTGCGCACACCTTCTCGAGGCCAAAGAGAACGGCGCGGCACCCTAATTCCCTAATTCCTATCAAAACTATATGATTAAAATAACGAAAATCCGAAAGGGAGCAAGATATAATTCTGCGGATTCACTATTATCTGGGTGTCGGACTCGAATCTTCTGTGCGGCGGAGTCGGGATGGGAGACGCAGCATGCTGGTGTCTACGAAAGGTCGCTACGCCTTGCGCCTGATGACACGCATCGCGCGTGATGCCTCTGAGGGGCCTATGACGCTTCGAACTGTTTCTCAAGAAGAGAGCATTTCTCTCAAATACCTTGAACAACTGGTTCGCCCCCTTCTGCAGGCTGGTCTGCTTGCGAGTGTGCGCGGCAAAAGCGGGGGCTATGTTCTTGCGATGCCTGCCGAGCAGATCAGCGCCGGTGACGTTTTGCGTGTGGTGGAAGGATCCACGTCCACGGTAAACTGCGCTGCGTTGGAAGAAGGCTTGGTGTGTCCGCGCGAGGATCGCTGTTCCACTGTGGGGTTTTGGGCAGGACTCAATCGAACGGTTGAACGCTACGTGAATGGTGTGTCCATAGCTGAGCTTGCCGGCGAAGGAAAGGAACACTCATGGGAATAACGAAGGCTGCGATCATCGGAAAAGGTGCGTTAGGGCTGCTCTATGGCACGCTGATTGCGAAAAATATTGGCACGAATGCCGTTGAATACGTTATGGACGATGAGCGTTTTGCTCGCCACGCTGCCGACGTCATTACCATAAACGGCGAGCCCTGTGGCATCTCCACCGTGCCTGTACGTGAAGCACAGCCGGTTGACCTGGTTATTCTTGCAGTGAAGGCCACCGGTCTTACCAAGGCTATCGAGAGTATGGAGCATCTTGTAGGCCCCGCTACGCGCATCGTTTCGCTGATTAACGGCATTACGAGTGAGGAACGCGTGGCGAAACGTTTCGGCTGGCAAAAAACGGTACTAAGCGTTGCGCAGGGAATGGATGCCGTGTTCATAGGAGGTGCGCTCACCTTCACGCACGCCGGTGAGATACGCTTCGGGGCCGCTCCTGAAACCGATCCCTCCGTAGTGGACGACATTGCCGACTTCTACGAGCGCGCTGGTATTGCGCATACGGTGGAGTCCGATATTCGTCATCGTCTGTGGACCAAGTTCATGCTCAATGTGGGTATCAATCAGACCTGCATGGCCTATGAGGGCACCTATGGATCGGCCAGCGCTCCACAAAGCGAACAAAACCGTTGCTTTGTGGCCGCCATGCGCGAAGCGCTGGCTGTAGCCCAGGCCGAAGGCGTGAACGTGACCGAAGCAGATCTGGCCCAGATGGCTGCACTCATTGCCACACTCGACCCCGAGGGCATACCCTCCATGGCGCAGGATCGCATCAACCGCAAACTCACCGAAGTGGAAGAGTTTTCCGGAACGCTCATTCGCCTGGCTGAGCGTCACGGCATACTCGTGCCCCAGAATCGCTGGCTATACAATCGCATCCGCGAAATAGAAGAGGGCTTCTGAGCGCACTACTGCAGTTCTATCACGCCGAACGTATTGCCCTGCGGATCGCAGAGCTTCACTACGGTGCGCTCGCGTGTGCATGAGACCTGCGGACAGATGGTATCACCCATCACGGCTGCGCGACGGAAGTCAACGCGCAGGATGTGTGGGCGTGCGATAGAGGGCAGTGCGGCGAGAGCCATCTTCACGTATTGGGCGTTGTTCACGTGATTATTCGTATCAATCTGATCGGGATGCACCGGCATAGGATCACAGGTCTCAAAAGTCTCAGGTAAAAGGATTTTGCGTGTTTCGGGTGGCATCTCGAGGGCTTCTTTGGTTTTGTAGGCCGCCAGATGTTCAGGTGCTGGCCGGCAGGGTTTCCCGGATGCCATATCCATGAAGCCCCAGGAAGAACTGGCACGGGCGATGGTCTGGCCTTCGGAGTCAAGCATGTAGAAGTTGCGGTATGCCGTGACCGCCTTGAAGCGGTTGGCAAAGGTGCCAATTGTCACTGTCTCGGCAAGGCTTGGATAACGATCAATTGCGATGTGCCAGTGAGAAAGCACCCATGCCTTCCGCTCGCGACGAAGAAGCTGCGGACCAAATCCCAGTGCCTCTGACTGGAATATGCTGCAGTCTTGGAAGATATTGACCAAGGAGGGGAGTGTCATGTACCCGTCTTGGTCGGTTTCGGTGTAGCGAATGCGGGCGGAAAACTCATATACGGGTGCTGTTGTGTCGGACATGCGTGTACTCCTGTTTCTTTATCGTTCAGGCTTCTCTTCGGATCTCTTTGCCTTGGGAGGGCGCACCCTCAGCGCAAGCAGGGTTGATACTACCAGAACAACCGTGACTGCCAGATCTTCTTTCAACCCGAAGGAACCGCCGTTTACAAAGTCCATCCCGCCTGTCGTTGTGCTGGAGAGCGCGGAGCATGAAAGCTCCATTCCGCTCACCTGAATGCCGAAGATGTTGCCCTGTATCAGATTTCTCCCCTTTTCTGGCACTGTCGTACCTGGCAAGAGTCACGCCGAAAAACAGGAGAGGGGTACATGAGGACATGAGGTGCACGCGATGTATGAGACGCACGCGGAGTTGGAATTGTCAATGCGGGGATGAAGAGGCTGAGATTCTCGCAGTGTATTATGTTATAATATACATAGAACAGGTGGAACAAAAGAGGGGAGACTGAGATGGATTCCGGAAAAGAAAACAGACCCTGTGATAGTCCCCATGACAGTCCGGAAGAGCCTAAGGCCATCAGTGCGGAGAGCGGAGAAACTACCACAGATCAAAAAGCTGCGAAGGCCATTCGCAGAAGCGATGCCGATGGGTCGCGCAAACGTTGGACGGCGGGAAAGCGCGCGGCGGTGTTCGTTGCAGTGACATTTGTGCTTACGTGGGCGGTCGAGTTCGGCATCATTTGGCCTCTGGCAGGTGGCAATCTCGTTGAAGGTGGCAACGTTGCAACAGGCGCTCTCACTGGGGGGATCATGTTCATACCTGCCATCGGAGTGCTGCTTGCACGCCTTATCACGCGCGAGGGGATGCGCGACGCGTGGTTTAAGCCTGTACAATTCAAGCGCACGTGGAAATGGTGGATCGCAGCGTGGCTTGGTACCGTTGTGCTCATTGCGGTGGGAGCCGTCGTGTATTTCGCCGTCTTTCCGGGGGATTTCGATCCCTCTATGAGTGCTTCGGTGGCAGGTTGGCAGCAGCTCTACGAAGAGATGGGGTACGGGAGCTTCACTGAGGGTGAGATACGCATCATGCTCTATGCTGGCCTCGCTTCCGCACTGTTTGTTTCGCTTGTCAACGTTATCCCCGCCTTCGGTGAGGAGTGGGGATGGCGCGGATATTTGCTCCCTAAGCTACTCGGGCGCTTTCATGTGCTGCCCGCAATGCTCATCATGGGTGTCATCTGGGGATTGTGGCATCTGCCCCTCACCGTAATGGGACACAACTACGGTGTCGGGTATGTGGGCTATCCGGTTTTAGGGATCGTCGCCATGTGCTGGATGTGCGTGTGTGTGGGCGTATTTTTCGCGTATCTGACGCTTAGGACGGGTACCTGCATTCCGGCGGCGATCGGGCATGCGATGTTTAACGGATGTGCAAGCGCGGGTATTATGTTTTCGGCGACAGGCGGCAACCTCTTTGCCGGACCGCTACCCACGGGTATGGTGGGCTGTGTTGGATTTACCGTCGTTGCTGTTGTGGTGCTCGTGTCGCTTTCTCGCCGAGAGCGTGCGGGTCTGCCGATTTCCGTGCGCAGCATCGAGACGGAACGTGAAGCGTAAATCGCTTCGCCGGGCGGATGGTTTCATGCGTATCCGGCTAGGCGAGGGCAACGGTGCGCCAGCCACCGTCAGGCGTGGGGACATCTACGCT
>CAZLKG010000043.1:0-10993 GCA_964560045.1 uncultured Slackia sp. | reverse complement strand
CTGAAAACACCTCATATCGGATGGGGTAGAATCGAAACCCGACCTAAACTGTCCGTCCGAAGATGACGTTTTGCGCCGGTGACTGCTATGGGGTCAGCGAGATTATCTGCGAGCAGGTGCTTGAGATGTCTCAAGGAGAGCTGTCGGTTGCTGTTGTTGCCGATAAACGGAGCTTTCGCCGACTCTTCGGCAGTCTTGGACAGTTCTGAAGGAATTGGGCGAAAAGCCCGGATTATTGAGGGCTTGTTGAGGGGGAAACGAATTATGAGTACCATTATGATTGATGAGGGCGTATGCATCGGTTGTGGCCTGTGCGAGCAGGACTGTCCCAGCGGCTGCCTTTGCATAGAGGATGGCAAGGCGCACGCGTCTGAGGCGGGATGCATCGAGTGCGGCCACTGCTACGCTATCTGTCCCGTAGATGCTGTTTCGATGAGTGGTTACGAATGCACAGGCGATCCACTTGTTCCCATGACTCGGATTGACAGTGATGTTCTTCTTTCAGCCATGAAGAGCAGAAGATCCATTCGCCACTTTACGGAGCGTCTTGTGGAGGAGGACAAGCTGCAAAAGATTCTTGAAGCCGGGCGATACTGTCCTACGGGAGCAAACGCACAGGATGTAACGTTCACCATCCTGGGCACGAGACAGGATGAGGCGGAGCGAATCTGCGTACAACTGTTCCGCATGGGCAAAAACATTGGATCCAAGCTGATTGACTATTTGAAACGGATCGAAATTACCGACGACTTCTTTTTCAAAGGTGCACCAACAGTGATTGTGGTGGCGGGTTCGGGCAGCGTCAACGCCGGACTCGCCAGCTCCTATATGGAGCTGATGGCCTACAGTTTGGGCCTCGGTGTCCTCTACAGCGGCTTTTTTGTGGCGTGTACAAAGCTCAGCAGGAAGCTCAGGGCGCTGTTGCAGCTTCCTAAGGGCTATGAGGTTGTGTCATGTTTGGTCATTGGGTATACGGATACGCAGTATCAGCGTATCCCTCCCCGCAAGCCCCTGCAGGTGAAGTATTTGTAGCAAAATTCCTCTTACAACCGTCCATTTCCTCATGGGCAAAGGATGTATCTGTCATCGTTGTCCGTGCGATTCTCAGCGCCAGTAGCCCTCATGTAGGCAAATGGCGTGCAGCGGGATCGCGCCTCTATTCTGAAAGGCGTTGTGCATGCGATTTGTTTCGTGGAACGTGAATGGTCTGCGGGCTGTGGCGAAAAAGGGCTTTAAGGAGTCGATGGAGGCCCTGGATGCCGATGTTATAGCCTTGCAGGAGACCAAACTTCAAGAAGGGCAGTTCGAAATTGACCTGGGAGGGCGCTATCAGTTTTGGAGCTATGCCCAGCGCAAAGGCTACTCGGGTACTGCGGTGTTCACACGTGAGCAGCCACTGCGGGCGCTGCACGGCTTGGGTGTGCCTGAGTTGGATAACGAGGGGCGCATCGTGGCACTTGAATTTCCCAAGTTCTGGTTTGTAGACGTATACACCCCCAACGCACAGAACGGGCTTGCGCGCATCGATCATCGTATGGCTTGGGACGATGCCTATCGCAGGTTTCTGAAAGACCTTGAGGCGGGCACGCTTCCCCCAGGTGTGCCGACCCAAGGCCCAATACTGGGTGAAAATTGCCTTGGTGCCTCTGAGCCCACCTTGACACCTACGGGCAAAGCTATTGATCCCAAACCGGTGATAACCTGCGGCGACTTCAACGTGGCTCACACTGAGATTGACCTGAAAAACCCTGGACCCAATCGAGGTAATGCCGGTTTTTCCGATGAGGAACGGGGCAAATTCACCGAGCTTTTAGATGCGGGCTTCTCGGACACTTTTCGGATGCTGCATCCTGACAAGACGGGAGCGTATTCGTGGTGGAGCTACCGCTCCAATGCGCGCAAGAATAATGCGGGGTGGCGCATTGATTATTTTCTGGTGAGTGATGCCTTGCGTGATGTCGTGCGCGAGGCGCGCATCCACGCCGACATCATGGGAAGCGATCACTGTCCGGTGTCGCTCGACATTGACGTGTAGCGCAGCATCCTAGGCATTCTAGGCGGCACCTTAAACTCGGGGTGGCCCCGGGGATGGATAGAGAAATTCACCTCTCATTCCTCTTTCATGCCACATCCTTGGGTGTTGGTTTAGTATTAGGCCTGGTATTCTGAGATATCAAGGAAATTCCAACAGCCTGGTATTCTGACGTATCAGGGAAATCGCAGTGGGCAGAATCATGTGCCGCGTAAGACGTTTGTCTGCGGCTGGCGCTTTGGGGCAAGTGAAGGAGCCGTTTCAGACAATGCAGGGGATTGTCGTCAAACTTGATCGCAGCTATCCACTCGTGCGCACAGAAGGGGGTCGCGAAGTTCGCTGCGAACATTCCACTGCTTTGACGAAAAGCTCTGACATGCGTGCCGCCACGGGTGATGCGGTGGTAATTTCCGTACCTGAGGGTCACGACAAGGGAATCATAGACAAAATTCTACCCCGCAACCGTGCGTTCGTCCGCAAAGACCCCACCGAGCGCGTGGCACCCCAGGTGCTTGCAGCTAATTTCGACAAAGTGCTTGTGGCCGAGCCGTTAGTAGGACTCAATATCCGCCGTCTTGAACGTGAGCTTGTGCTGGCTCACGAGAGTGGGGCTGAGGTTGCGGTGCTTTTGACTAAGGCAGATCTTGCGGAAACTCCCGAAGAGCTGGCACAGGCGCGCGGCCTCGTTGAGCGTGTGGCGCAGGGAACCGAGGTTTTGGTGGTGTCGGCTGAAGATCCGGCGAGTGTAGAGGCGGTGAGGGCGCTTGTGCCTCTGGGGCAGGTTGCCATTCTTTTGGGAAAAAGCGGTGTGGGAAAGTCAAGTCTGGTGAACTTGCTTGTAGGTAAAGAAGTTCAGGTTACGGGTGCCGTGCGCGACAATGACGGTCGAGGGCGACACACCACCGTCTCGCGTGAGATGGTGACAATCCCCGGGGCGGGGTGTGTGG
Source organism: uncultured Slackia sp. (assembly GCA_964560045.1). Taxonomy (GTDB): domain Bacteria; phylum Actinomycetota; class Coriobacteriia; order Coriobacteriales; family Eggerthellaceae; genus Slackia. The sequence continues at coordinate 8,014 of CAZLKG010000043.1, read as the reverse complement.
TCGATATGCCGGGGGTGCGCGGTTTGGCGCTGTGGGATGCCGATAAGGGTATACGCACGGCCTTTTCCGACATAGCCGAGATAGCCTCCCGGTGCAGGTTCCGTGACTGCAAGCATGAAAGTGAACCCGGTTGTGCGGTGCGCTCTGCAGTGGAGGCGGGCAATCTTGCAAAGGAGCGACTGGAGAGCTACATCCGCCTGCGCGAGGAAACGAATGAACTCCGCCGTCGCAATGAAGAAGCCAAACGTATCCGTTCGCGCCGAGGCCATCCCCGTAGACGCCTATCACCGCAGAGCTGACCTCTTTGTCCTCTTTGTGCCTCTCAAAAGTAATCTTTGGGTTTCTTTTTTTCTGAACGTGTGCTACCGTAGGCGGGCAAGTTACCTAAAGCTATCTATCGAATAGGCGGTGTAAATATGGACGGAGCCGCTATGGTATCGGGATCGGGCAGTACGGCAGCATCGGGCAGCGGAGTCAGCGCCCCACAGCTGCCGCTCACATTCGTCTCAGAGGGTCAGAGTGCAACAATCATCAAGATCAGAGGCAACAGTGAGATGCGCCATCATCTTGAGAGCCTTGGCTTTGTTGAGGGCGCGCACGTTGCGGTCGTGTGCGAAAACGCAGGAAATCTTATCGTTGAGATTAAGGGAACGCAGGTGGCACTCGACAGGCAGGTGGGCATGAAGGTCATCACCAGCGCGTGATGAAGCAGGTGAGGCATGGTGGGGAACTACATGCGCATGGGCGCATTGTTCGTTTGAGGCCGGATAACCGGTCGTTTCCCAGCCGTTGGATACAGCATCGATTCGTATGGGCAAGGCGGCATCGGGAGGTTTCGTTGGCGAGTCTCGGCACAGTGTACGAGGCGAAGGAAGAATGAGAGGAGGCACAATGACTACATTGCGCGATATCCCCGTTGGGGGCAACGCCAAGGTGGTCAAACTGTCCGGGAAGGGTGCTGTGAAGCGCCATATCATGGACATGGGAATCACCAAAGGTGTTGACGTGCATGTGCGCAAGGTCGCGCCCTTAGGAGATCCCATTGAGGTGACCGTGCGCGGCTACGAGCTCTCGCTTCGCAAGAGCGAGGCGGAGTGCGTTCTGGTCGAAGCCACTACGTGAGGCCATCTGCTTTCTCGCCGAGCCCCTGGGCGTAAAAAGCCATGTCACGTGGCTTCTTTTTCGGAAATGAGTTAGCAGAACGAAACTTTTGGATGAAGCGAGGGGATCCTCGCGGTGTGTTTCTGGGCTCTGGCTGCTCAGAAGCCACAGGAGAAGGAAGGAAAAGGATGGGACTTCGCATTGCGCTTGCCGGCAACCCGAATTGCGGCAAGACTACCCTGTTCAACAGTCTCACCGGTGCGTCTCAGTATGTCGGCAATTGGCCCGGCGTGACTGTTGAGAAGAAGGAGGGCAAATATGTACGCGACAAGAGCGTAACCATTACGGACTTGCCGGGTATCTATTCGCTTTCTCCCTACTCGCCCGAAGAAATTGTGAGCCGTGATTACCTGATTGAGGATCGTCCTGATGCGGTGATCAATCTGGTGGATGCCACGAACCTCGAACGCAACCTGTATCTCACCACGCAGGTTGTAAATCTTGGGCTTCCTGTGGTTGTTGCCCTCAACATGGCCGACCTGGTGGAGAAAAGCGGCGACAAGATCAATATCAAGAAGCTCTCCGAACAGCTTGGGTGTCCGATTGTCTCAATCAGCGCCCTTAAAAACACCGGTATCGAAGAGCTTATGGAAACCACCATAAAGCAGGCCAACTCCGGCGTTGCCGCCACTCCCAAGATTCGTTTTGATGCGGCGGTCGAAGACGTGGTGGATGAGATAGAGAAGGTTGTAGAAAAGGTGCCTGCGCATCTCAAGCGCTGGTACTCCATAAAGCTGCTCGAAGGTGAACAGCGTACCATTGATTCTATCAAGCCCTCCAAGGCGGTTCTTGACAAGGCGGAAAAGCTGCGTTCAAAAATTGAGGAAAAGTTTGATGACGATGCCGAAAGCATCGTGACCGCCGAGCGCTACGACGCGATAGCTCACCTGGTTGACGATTGCGTGAAAAGTTCCGGGAAGCATCTCACCACCACTCAAAAAATCGACCGTGTGATCACCAACCGTTGGCTGGGTCTGCCCATCTTTGTTGTGGTTATGTTTGTGGTTTACTACATTGCCGTTTCCATCGGCGGCGGTATAGTCACTGATTGGGCCAATGATGGTATTTCCGGCGATGGCTTCCTCTATACCGGCACCGAAGCCTACGAAGAAGCTGTGGGAGCATGGGAGGAAGAGGTCGCCGCTGCTGAGGAGGCGGGAGATGACGCGTTAGTCGAAGCCCTTGCCGAAGAAGAACCCGATCCGTCTGATTATGGCCTGTGGATTTCCGGCCTTACGCCGATAGTTTCGGGTGCTCTTGAATCAGCCAACGTTGCTCCTTGGCTTCAGAGCCTGGTCGTGGATGGTATCATAGCCGGTGTCGGTGCCGTTATCGGCTTCATCCCGCAGATGATCCTGCTCTTCTTGATGCTATCGTTCTTGGAGGGCTGCGGCTACATGGCGCGCGTCGCATTCATCATGGATAGGATCTTCCGCAAGTTTGGCCTTTCAGGCAAGAGCTTTATCCCCATGCTTATTGCCTCCGGCTGCGGCGTGCCCGCTGTTATGGCCACCAAGACCATCGAAGACGAACGCGATCGCCGCATGACTATTATTACCACCACGATGATTCCCTGTGGTGCCAAGCTGCCCATCATTGCTCTGGTGTTCGGAGCCTTGGCTGGACAGGTGTCCGATGATGTGTGGTGGGTCGGCCCGTTGTTCTACTTCATGGGTGTGGCGGCCATCATCATTTCCGGCATCATGCTCCGCAAGACCAAGATGTTCGCCGGTGAGGCAACCCCGTTTGTCATGGAGCTTCCTCAGTACCACATTCCCACCATTCGCTCCATCCTCATGGCCACGTGGGAGCGCGTGAGAAGCTACATCATCAAGGCCGGTACCATTATCTTCCTGTCCACCATCGTGATTTGGTTCCTGATGAACTTTGGTGTCTACGAGGGCAGCTTTGGTCTGCTCGACGCCGAGATGGATGGGTATATTGACTACAGCATTATGGCCGCTCTTGGCTCTGTTATCGCGCCTATTTTCGCGCCACTGGGATTCGGCGATTGGCAGGCTACCGTCACCTCCGTTACCGGCCTTGTTGCCAAGGAGAACGTTGTAGCCACTGTGGGCATTCTCACCAGCCTTGATGCGAGCGAGACCGATCCCAGCACATGGGTTGCTTTCGCCGCGATGATGGGTGGAAGTGCGCCTGCCATTATGGCCTTCTGCGCGTTCAACCTGCTGTGCGCTCCTTGCTTCGCAGCCATAGGTACCATCCGTCGCCAAATGGCTTCGGCCAAATGGACGTGGTTTGCTATCGGCTATATGACCGCATTTGCCTATGCCGTCGGCTTGATGATTCATCAGTTTGGTATGTGGATTATGGCCGGTCAGTTCGGAATCGGTACGGTGGTTGCTATCCTCGTACTTGCACTGATACTGTTTTTGCTGTTCCGTCCCATGCCTAAGCATGGCGAGACGGGAGACGCTTCCGTTCCCGCCGGAGCCGCTTCTACAGCGTAGACACCAAAACCTCGGATCCGCCTTGCATTTACAGGGCGGATCCCTCGGTTGACGCACCAGGGAGGGGTCGTTGGTTCAGGGTGTTGGTTGTTCGATTAGACGAGTCTGAAACCGTCAGTTGAAAGAAGGGCTTAGGAGGTTGTCTGTGTCTATCGTAAACTTTCCTACTGCTGCAATACTGGCGGTTCTCGCTGTTCTAGTGTGCCTATCCGTTCGCGTCCTCATCAAAAAGGGCACGTGCGGATATAAGGATCAATGCAAAGGCGGGTGTTCGGAGTCCTGTGCAGGAGGGTGTGCCTCCTGCACAGCTACCGATTCCATGCTCGACGATATCCGCAAAAGGCTTGCCCGCTCGCGCTAGTCTATGTTCCACTGAATCCTAACGGGCGCTCCTAGCGGGCTAACGGGCTTCATCGAGCCTTGGTGCCTATCTGGGTGTTTCTCCTATATCGTGTGATAGAATCCTGGCAGACTGAGACGCAGCTGGTTTTATGCTCCTTTGCTTTAAGTATGAAACCAGGTCAGAGCACGTAGATCCGTACGAGTGAAGAGGGGTGCTCAGATGACCGAAATGCAGACCGAAACGATGCTTGAATCCCGCAACGAGCCTTTGAGTCATTCGTTGGAAGACTACTTGGAGGCGATCGTTGATCTGGCGGGCGGTGCCAATAGTCCGATTCGTGCGGTCGATGTGGCCAACAAACTCGATGTATCCAAGGCGTCGGTTTCCAAAGCGGTGTCTATCCTTAAAGAGCGGGGGTTTGCCGAACAACCCTATTACGGCGATATTACCCTTACCGAAAAGGGCTACGAGTACGGGACGACTGTCTGGCGCAAGCATAATTTGCTGTTCCGTTTTCTCACTGAAGTGCTGGGCATTGACTCTGAGACCGCTAACTACGAAGCATGCCAGATGGAACATAGCATCAGTGCCGCCTCCTTCAAGAAGTGGGAGGAATACCTTTTCGGGCTTGGCATTACGAGTAACCTGTAGGTATCGTTTTTCTTGTCTTTGGAGTATGCGTCGATACCCTAATCATCGGGTATCATTGCTCGAGTTGCTGCCGAAGAAGAGGGTTCAATGCACGTCGAGCTTTTGTACCATACTCCCGATCCCGAACGCGCCATCGCCACTGCCGCACGTCTGTGCTATGCGCCGGTGGGCGCTTCTGAGCTGATGGAAACCATGTCTGGGGAGCGCGTGAGAAGTGTGCTTTCCACCATCATGGCAAGCGGGCATTTTTCCACCCTTGAACATGCGAGCTACACCTTTGCCGCAGAAGGCATATCGCGCGCGTTGACCCATCAGCTTGTGCGACATCGTCTCGCTAGTTTTAATCAACAGTCACAACGCTACGTGAAGTTCAAAGACGGCATTGATGTGGTAAAGCCTGAAAGCATCGCAGGCGATAAAGAGGCGAGCCGCCTGTTCGATGAGGCTATCTGGACGGCTACCCGTGCATACAAAAGGCTTCTTGACGTCGGTGTGCCCGCCGAGGACGCGCGTTATCTTCTGCCCAACGCGACTGAGACAAAGATAGTTATCACAATGAACGCGCGAGAGCTGTTGCATTTTTTTGAGCTGCGCTGCTGCAATCGCGCCCAGTGGGAGATTCGCGAACTGGCGTGGAAGATGCTCAAGCTGGTCTACCCCACGGCTCCCTTCGTGTTTGAGGGTGCCGGCCCATCATGCGTGCGAGGATCTTGCTCTGAGGGGAAAATGACCTGCGGAAATCCCTACCCGAAAGCGGTGCATAAATAGTGGCCGCTAAAGAACCTGCAATCAAGCAACCCTTTGCTGTAGTCTCGCCAAAAACCTCTGACCTTGATGCCGGAGGTGCTCATGTGCGCTCTGAATCCGAACCCCGAAAACACAAAAGCGAACTCAAACGTGCGTTTACCGAAGACGGCGCGCTCAAAACTCACGTGGGAGGCCAGGCTCTCATTGAGGGCGTGATGATGCGCGGCAAATACAACTGGGCTGTTGCTGTGCGAGAACCCAGAGGAAGCATCTACGTTGAGGAGCACGATCTTGCTAGCGGGAAAGAAAAAAATGGCTGGCTGTACTGGCCGGTGATGCGCGGCTGCCGCGCTTTTGCGGAAAGTCTTGTGCTGGGATACAAGGCGCTGGAAATAGCTGCACTCCATGCGTATGCGGATGACCCTTCGGATAGCGAGCCACCCGCTGGCGATGCATTGGACGCCGGAATTTCTGATGATGACGCCTCCGCCGAATTCGGGAAAAAGGAAATGGTTATTTCCATGGCGCTCGGGTTGGCTTTAGGGGTATTTTTGTTCTTTGTGCTCCCGGCCCTTATCACCAATCTGTTGGTGGGCACATACGATGAGCATACGCTTGCGTGGAATATCGCGGACGGCATCGTACGCGTGGTCATATTCGTCTTTTACATTTGGCTCATTGGTCGTATGGGAGATATCAAGCGGATGTTTGGCTATCACGGAGCCGAACACAAGGCCATCCACTGCTTTGAACATGGCTTGCCTCTCACGCCGGAAAACGCCCGCAGTTTCCCATGCTTGCACGTGCGCTGTGGCACCGCGTTTCTGATAATGGTCATGCTCATCGCCATATTCGTGTATACCATCGTGCCGATCAATGCGCTAATCGAGGCATGGGGTGTACCCGATGGGCCTTTCAGTCTTGTTTTGCTGATTGTGATGCGCATTCTGCTCATTCCCATTATTGCCGGTATAAGCTATGAGATAACGGTGAAATGGGCGGGCAGTCATCCCGAGAATCTCCTGGTAAAGATCATCCTTTGGCCCGGTATGCAGATGCAGCGGCTTACGACGCGTGAACCCGATGACGATCAGATAGAGTGTGCCATTGCCGCCATGAAAAGGGTTCTTGAGCGTGAGCAGGCAAAGGGTCAAGCGTGAGCAGGACGTAACGCCTGATGTGTCGATGGTTGGTTGTCGATGTGCCGATGTGTCTGAGGCAGGCGCAGAGCAACCGCTACTTTTTGCGCCGATCGGCGGGTGTTTATAGCATGTGGTTCTATCAGTGTGTCTCATGAACAACGGAGCGTACCACGGCATCGGCAGCCAGTCCCGTTTTGTTAGCATCCTCAATATCCATGGTGATAGAACCTTTGAGACCGCATTCCGTGATTTCCGAGAAGAGCACTTGGGGGTCTTTCGTGACGGGAGAGATCTTTTCGGCTGCGAGTTTGGCCGTCTTAGCTAAGGTAGCGGCGATTTCGTCTGTTGGACGCGCGCTGTCGGTCACGGTGAAGGGAACTTTCACCTGCGTGTCCTCAGGAAGGTGGGTCAGTGCGTTTTTTGAGATGACCGAGTTGGGGATGACCACCAATTCACCCGCTTTGGTTTTGATGGCGGTATGGCGCCAGGTGACATCTTGCACTACGCCCGCGTTGCCCCCCACCTCTATGCTGTCGCCGGGTTGCACGATCTTCATGAAGGTCATCTGAATTCCGCCAATCAGATTGGAGAGTGTATCTTGAAGACCCAACGACACGGCGATGCCTCCGACACCTAAGGCAGTGATAACGGCGTTGGGATTGATACCGAAGCAGGAATCCAAGATGACGCTTGCGCCTACGACCCATATTACGGCGCGTACGATGTTGATGATGATGCTTGATGAGGGTAGCGGAACGGTATCGCGGTTGAGTAGAGAATGCAGTGCCTTGGAAACAAGATGCGACACGATGCCCGTTACCAGTGCGAGTACGATGGCTAAAAACACATTGCGCACCCATTCGTTGGATGCGATGTCTACGACTTGGTTGATGAATGCCTCCATTGACTACCTCTCGATATGACGCGAATTGGCCGGAGAACACCGTAATGGGACTGAACGAGAAACACCGCGCCCCCGTATCCGCCTCTGTTGCAAGGGTTGTACTTGGACTTGTGGATACTGACATCAGCCCCCGTGCAGAATGAGCGAAACATCCGCGTCCCAGCGCATTTTGCATGCTTTCCACACATATGGAGCAGGCGTGCGAAAACCGTGTGAAACACCATGTCCCGATGCAAATTGAAGAAGGTGTCCCAAACGCCCTGTGCTAGAATGCCTTCGCCTGTTTGGCGCAGGCGGACAGTCCCGTTGAGAAGAGGTAGCGGGCATTGTACTGTAGGCCCCCGAGACATGTTGTACGTAACCAATGTGACGAAGGGTCCCTGTGTTTGAAAGGGGTCCATTTTGACCGAAATCAAGAACACCTCCGTCATCGATTTTGAGGACATCTCTGACGATCAGATGAATCAGATGATTGATGGCACCCTGACCGAATTTGACGAGGGTGATTTGGTTCAGGGCACCATCGTGAAAATCGAACAGGACGAGGTTCTGCTCGACATCGGGTTCAAGAGCGAGGGTGTTATTCCTTCTCGTG
>CAZLKG010000042.1:0-11070 GCA_964560045.1 uncultured Slackia sp. | reverse complement strand
CTCTTCATGGCGGAAGAGGGCGTACAGCAGCGAAATAAGATACATGCGAGTGCTGCGCAAAGCGCGGTCATGGAAGTCGAGATCCAAGACACTATGTATGACACGATCATGAGTGTCACTATGACGAACATAATCGTGATTTTTCTTTTGTCGTAATTCGTTCTCATAGCAGCCTGAAGATTGGCCTCATCAATCTCCATCTCGGCTATAGGCCTATTTCCCCATATCTTCAAACCGCGCTTGTAGCCAATCAACACAACGTATGCGACCATTAAGACAAACAGACAGAGTCCGGGAGGAGTCAATGTCCACATGCCCATGGACAGCCCCGTCATTTCGGACAAAAGAGCGTTAGCAGTCAGCTGCGGCGTGCAGCCGATAAGGGTGCATGACCCTCCGTACAAAGCCGCAAGTGCGAGAGGAAGAACAAAATCCTCGTTACGCATATTGCCGGCTGAACGACACACGCTTCCGATAATGGGAAGGAACATGGCGACAACTGCCGTATCCGCCAGAAACATTGACATGACGCCAGGAACGACGCAAATAGCGATCAGGAAAAAGACGGGGTTCCCTCTGGAAAGCGAGAGCACTTTACGCCCAATTATTTGAGCTGCACCCGTCTCAAACATAGCGGTACCAACGATCATTGCTCCGACCAACAGTACAATGATGCTATTGGAGAATCCGGCAAAAATTTCGTCGGCGGTACCAACACCAGATAGGACCATCGCAGTGCATGCAAGCACCGCCGTTACCCAGCTGGGAACCCATTCGGCCACGAACAATACGACACAAGCAACAAGAATGATAAGAGCGAGAACCGCCGACGACATTTATCGCCCTCCCATCGAATGAATTTGCTCCTATTTGCCTTCAGAACGTGCGATTGAAAAGTAGAAACATCCATGCTCGAGAAGGAAAGGCCGGACCAGCGAGCGCCCGGCCTCAGACGTTGGGCGATTAAGGGCAGAAGGGCCTACTTAGCCACCCCGGCTTCACACATTGCATCAATCTCTGCCTCTGTATAGCCGACTTCCTCGAGAACACTCCTGGTATCACGTCCGATAGAACCTGTGGTGTCATATCGATTGGAGGTGTCGTACTCGGAAAAATCAACGGGGACGGTGGGCATCTGCACCGTACGTCCGCTTGCGAACGTAACCGGCTTTACGAATTCATTCGCAATCGCCTGCGGATCAGTGGCAAGATCCTTGAGATGTTTGATTGGGCCGATGACAATGTTCATCGCACCGATAACGTCAACCCATTCGTCGCGTGTACGCTGCATAAACCCTTCGCGCAAGATAGGCATAAGCTCATCGAGATGCTGCTGGGCTGCAGGCAGAGTATTGAAACGTTCGTCATCAAGAAGATCCTCATGTCCCATGAGGGGAAGAACCTTCTGGTAGGTTCCGTCATAGTCGACGACGCCTATCATCAGCCATTCGCCGTCAGCACATTGGTACTGCCATCCGAATGGATTCGCCGGCTTGTCCTTGTTCTTAGGGAACTGATTACCGTATTGAGTAGAAACGACACACGAACTGTTATACCAAATAGAGCTGCCCATCAAAGACGACGAGACAAACGTCCCCTTACCCGTTTCCTTCTTGGCCACAACAGCAGCAAGCACGCCCGCGCATAAAATGGAAGCGACCATTGCATCGCCTGCACCGGTGGGAGCCAGGAACGGGAAGTTTCCCTCGGTTCCCCAATCAATCATAGAACCTGAACGTGCCCAAAATGCAACGGAGTCAAAGCCTGGCTTGGCGGCATCAGGACCCTTATAGCCGTAGCCACTAAAATGCACGTAGATAATTTCCGGGTACTCAGCCTTGACCGAATCGTAATCAAACCCCAGCTTCGTCAGAGCCTTCAAGCGCATATTGCTCATAAAGATATCTGCTGTCCCTATTAGCTTCATGAGCGCCTGTTTGCCTTCGGACGATTTAAGATTCAAAGCAACAAACCGTTTGTTGGCATTGGGAACAGTAAAGAAGGGATTTTCGTCGTCGGCGATAGAGCACATCTGGTTCCTGCCCACCTGACGCCACTGATCGCCTGTGAGATTTTCGACCTTGACCACATCTGCACCCCAGTCGGCGAGCATGCGGGCAACAGAGGGGATGGCAAAATGCGTACCAAGCTCAACAACCTTCATACCTTCAAGTGGCAATTGCAACGTCTTTTCTTCGGTCATGATTACCTCTCTCAAATGCTAATCGAAATCGTATATGCCTCACTTTGGTTAGTTAGCAGGGGTATATCCCCAGCTTTCAATCTTCTTCTTGCTCACGAGACTCGAGAGCAGATAGAGCACGCCCACAACCACCATCAGAACAGCGAATGCATACCAAGCAAGCTGATAGGTTCCGGTAATATCGAACACAAGCGCAGCAACAACAGGGCCGATAATCTGACCAATATTGCCAGACATATTCATCCAGCCGTTCAGAGTCGGAAACTCAGCATCTCCAAAATTACGGGCAGTAATCAACGGCGGAATCATGGAGGCGATAGATCCGCCGATCATATAGGTCCAAATCACACCGTTGGAGAAGGCCATGTTATTGGTGGAAAGACCGAGACAGACGAAGGTAACCGCAAAAATGACGGGCGCAAGAACGGCAGAGCGTTTGATCTTGATAACGTCCGAAATTGCACCTAGGATAAACTTACCTGCAACGAGCGTGCCCAATGCAGCGGAGTAGATAAGCGCAGCACCAGCGGAATCTCCCGTAAGGTCGGTGTAATATGCCACGCATTGGGTAGTAAAGCCAGACGCGCAAATCATGGTAAGAACATGTGCAGCAAATTGCAGCCACCAGCGGAGAGTGCGAATGGCCTGGGTCGATTTGACGCCTGCGGCTTCGACGGGAGCCGCCTCACCGGCGGCAGCAATTTCTTCAGGGGTGGGATCGCCGACGCGGCGGTCATAGCCTTTGTCCGAAGGACGTGTGACCGCAATGAGAAGTGCAATGACGATCATAATCGCGTTGATTCCCGCCATCGCCAAAAAGCCAGCACGCCAGCCCGAGGCAGTAATAACCGACTGAACGACATTTACCCATACAAGGGCACCCGCGCCACTGCCCAGCATCGCCAGGGATAGTGCCGTACCTTTAATTTTGCTACCAAACCATGTGTTCGCCATGATGGCGACAGGCAGAGCTGTCGCGCCAGCCCAACCAAAACCCTGGAGCGCGTTCCACAGATAGAGCTGCCACACCGCATTCGAGAACGACATGCCCAGAAAGCAAATGGACGTCTCGGCGACACAAAGAGTAAGCACCCATTTCATCGGAAACTTATTAAACATTTTACCCATGAACAACGACCCGATGAGCATCGTCACGGTCATGAGAGTATTGGTCTGGGCGTAGACCGTGCGCGCGATGCCAAAATCCTCGCAAATAGGTGTGTAGAATAGTGAGGAACAGTTTGCTTTAACAACGTAGCAAATGAACATTACCGCAAAGCCGCACAGCAGCATAAGCCAGCCGTAATACAACTTACCGTCAACGACGAGATAGTCTTTTATTTTTGCTTTGCCCATCTTTCCTCCTTATAGATCCCAAAACGCAAAACTGAAATCCCTAGCAGCCCTTAAACTCGGGACGCTCCTTGTTGCAGAAAGCAGTGACCGCCGCATAGTGATCCTCTGAACGACTGCAGATGTCTTGCGCAGCGACCTCACCCTGCATATTGATAGACAGGCCGGAATAGCAGCTGTCGTTAATCAGCTTTTTTAGCTGTCCATACGCAACAGTTGGACCATGGGAATACTTTTTGATGTATTTCTGAACCGTTTCCTCAAGCTGGTCTGCAGGAACAGCCTCGGTAATCATTCCCCATTCTTTTGCCTGCGCGCCGGTGAACTTCTTGCCAGACATCATCAATTCGGTTGCTTTAACAGGGCCAACCGCTTTTTCAAGCAAATAAACGGCTCCGCCGTCGGGAATGTACCCAATATTCACAAAAGCAAAGACGAACTTGGAATCCTCTGCTGCTATCGAGAAATCGCATGCCATTGCCATGCTACAACCGGCACCGGCTGCAGCACCCTCGATCCAGGCGATCGTTGGCTTGCAGATGGTCTTGAGTCGCATGATAAACTCGCCACCAGCGCGAATGCCGACTTTGGCTGCGTAAACGCCGTTATCGAGACGTTCCTTCATCACCTTGACATTACCGCCAGCAGAAAAATTTCCACCTGCACCGCGAAGGACAATGCAACGCACAGAATCACTCTGCTCGCAATAATCGAGACACTCCATGAGGTCATGCATAATCTCTGTCGTCATCGGATTCATTTGCGACGGATTGTTCAACGTAATGTACGCAACGTTGTCCTTTTCCTCGAACAGCACGAATTCGAATGTCTTCTCAAACAAAACCATCATCTCCTTGCCATATTGGATGCCTTACGTTCTTATCGAGCTATCGTGCACATCACCTCCTCATCCACCGAGATATCGCGCATTTCACCTCCTCATCTCGTTTTCGAACCATTCGCCAAACGCAATGGGCATAAGGCATGTACCCTGCTCGCGCGCGACGTGTATCGCAAAATATTTAAGAATCTTTCTGTCAACCTTTCCGTTGTCGTTAAGAGGCAACGCATCGAGGAAATAAACCCGTTGGGGCTTCTTGAAGCTGGAAATACGCGATTTGCAAAACGAGACAATTTCATCAGATGAAAGGCTGGCACCAGCAGAAGACACCACGAACGCAGCAACCGCCTCGCCCCACGTTGAATCGGGCAACCCCACAACGCACACCTGGCTAACGCCGTCGATCTTCGCGATGCAGCGTTCAACTTCACTCGGATAGATGTTCTCCCCACCGGACACAATCATGTCGTGCTTACGGTCAATGAGGAAAAGGTAGCCTTCGTCGTCGCGATATCCCATATCGCCTGTACGGTGAAAACCGTCCTGCGTCAGAGACTTTCGCGGATGCTTTCCGCTATAACCCTTATAGACGAATGGACTCCGTACTAGTATTTCGCCGATGGCATAGGGATCAAGATCATCGCCCTTATCGTCGACAATCCTGACGTCAACGCATGGCAGCGCCCTTCCAACCGACCCAAACCGTTCTTGATTAGGGCGATCGGGGGAAAGCTCTCGGCAGTCGATGCTCGTCATGATACTGATGCAACACGTTTCCGTACTCCCGTATGCGACCTCAAAATCGCAGGGAAGTGATTTGAGAATTCGCTCAGCCTGACTCGAAGGAAACGGAGCACCGCCGTAAACAATCTTGCGCACCCCCGCAAAATCACGCGGAGAAAAGCGCCTGTCATTGAGAAGGCGTACAACAAGCGTCGGAGTAAGGCTCACTCTTGTTACTCGCTCGGCGCGTATGGCACCAACAAATTTATCCGCTTCAAAACGATCGAACAGCACCAAAGTACAGCCGCAGATGAGCGATATGAAGCAGGAGAATCCGGCAAGATGAGCCAAATTGGAACACGTCGCATAAACATCGTCACTGCGCCATCCCGAAATGTGCGCATAACACTCGGCGTACGAAACTAGTTCGTCATGCGTATGGGGAACACCCTTAGAAACTCCCGTTGTTCCACTAGTGAAATATTGTATCCCTCTCCCCGAACCAGCTTGCCTATGTGGAACCGGCTGTGCCCCACAGCACTTTTTGCGAGAAATAGATACGAGATCTTCGATTACAGCGAACGGGGTCGCAATTTCACTTATGCTCTGTGCCGCACGATACGTATCGAGGCACTGACTTCCTACCAGCGCAAATGCAAATTCCTCACGTTTCAAAATGCACGACAGCTCCACCGGAGCAAGCCTCCAGTTCGCCGGACATGCCACAAACCCAGCATTAAAGCAACCCAGAAAGGCAACGATGCAATCAATAGAATTGCACGAGAGAATGAGGATTTTATCTTCGCTGCAGGCACCCGACATAACCGTTAGCTCTTGTGCAAACGCATTGCTGAGTTCATTAAGCTCGCTATACGAAATGCTATCGTCTTCGAAGACAATTGCTTTTTTGCTCGGATGCTCGGCAGAGACGCGATTAATCGCTTCCTCGATTCTCATCATTCACCTCTCTGCACTTGGAAAGATCACCTGTGGCGTTGGACGCAATTGATCCAATTGCGTCCGGTAACCGGCATTTCAAAATGGTTTATTTCGCTGCTGCCTGCTTAATCAGTTCACGCCCGACCGCATGCACCATAATTTCCTCAGTTCCCGCCATGATTCGGTACACGCGTTGGTCGCGCCACAGGCGAGAAATGCGGCAATCGTGTGTGTAACCGATTCCTCCCATAATCTGCATCGCATCATCGATGACCTCAAAGGCGGCTTGACCGGTATAGCGCTTACACAGAGATGATTCGATTCGGATGGAGATACCGTTATCCTTCTTCCACGCCGCGCTATAAAGCATGTTCTCCATGTTCTGAATCTTGATTGCCATATCGGTAATCTTCTCCTGGATGAGCTGGAAAGAACCGATGGTTTTGCCGAACTGCATACGCTGGCCGGCATATCGAACAGCATCGCCGTATGCGCACTTCGCCATTCCGACATTTGCGGCGCAAGAAACAAGCCGTTCGACTTCGAAGTTCTTCATAAGCTGATAAAACGCGCGACCCTTTTCGCCAACCAAGTCCTGCTCAGCAACCTCGACGTCCTCAAGATAAACCTCATAGGTATGCATCATGTTATTGCCAATCTTGTCAAGTTTCGCCATCTTGACACCAGGCTGATCCATACGAAGCAAGTACATGGTCATGTCCTTCGTGGGCTTCTCATTTTCGAAGTCACGAATGATGCACAGCATGTAAGGCGAGCGGTTTGCGCCCGTATTAAATGTCTTCATGCCGTTAATAAACATTTTCCCGTCGCGATGCGTGAGCGTTGTCGTAATGGCGCTGCTATCGGAGCCCGCCTGAGGCTCGGAGAACCCCAGAGTAAAGGGCTTGATACCTTTAATACCCAGCTCGCAAATCGCCTTTTGTTGTTCAGGGCTGCCAAACGCAAGAATGTCGTCTACAGCGAGAGAGTGATTGACCCAGCACAACGATGGCCAGCCAAGCGCATACGCCTCGACCGTGACCAGAATCTGGGTCAACAAATCAACCGGGGTTCCGCCGTATTCCTCCGGAATGCCCAAGGAAGCAAACCCAGCCTCTACCGCCGCATCTGCCGCTTCGCTAGGGAATTCCCCTGCCTTGTCGCAATCTTTGAAATACTGCTCGTAGTTGCCGCGATCGACTAGCTCACGCAGACTCTCCAACAAAAGTTGCTGCTCATCCGTAATCCTGAAATCCATCGCCACCCTTTCTCTCGTGTGGATACGATGGAGAAATAGTAGTCCGGAAGCAATTAGCAACATTTATCACTTTGCTAAAAAAGAAACGGCTTTTTTATCAATTGAGAAATGACCTGATAGATTGGCATTTTGATTTCGAACATTCAGCTGTTCATCCCACGCAAAACAGATAGGTTCTTTCCGTCGACAGCCCCTTCTTTAAGAGCATTCAACAAATTGGGACGTAATTCGAGAAGCACACAGCTAATAAGAAGGTGGGAATAGGTAGCATCGTCGTTTAAATCAACCTCACAGATTTCCTCGATTTTCTTCAATCTGTATGCCATCGACGTACGATGGAGCCTAAGACATTCCCCTGTTTTTACCTTATCCCGATTGTTGCGAATGTATGCTAGCAGCGTTTCTAAATACTGCGCGTTATGGAGAGCGTCGTAACGAACAAGAGTGTCAAACACGTCGCTCACAAAAATGTGACAGTAATCGAGAAGTGACAGCTCGTATGCGATGCAATGGATGACACTGTCGGAAAACCGATGTACATAGTTCGTCGGATCGAGCTTCTTCCCTGCGATATATGCCACCTCCGCCTGCTTTTTCATAGTTGAAGTCGCAAGTATGTCGTGGAATACGGAACTTACCCCGCAAGATATGTTGTTCGCTGACAAATATCCTATTGTGCGTTCCACTTCATCGTATCCAGGACCCGAGTGTCCAACAATATTCCCAAAAAGAAAGTAGGTCTGTTTACCAAATACGTAAGACAAGACATACGGATATGCGGCGCAGACCGTTTTCGACATCCTTCTCATAACAGAAAGGTTGTTGTTTGAGCAGAGGTTGGGCTGGGCCATAACGAGAATGTAGCCGGTGTTAGGCGGAAACCCAATAACTTCCTTGAGCTCCTCGAGTTCTTCCTCAGTGCTGATTGACCCCGCTAAAAGGACGCGAATTGCATGAAGTTTTTCGGCGCTTTTAGATAAATTGTATTGAGATCCTTTAAGCATCACAACGCTCAATGCCTCGCAGAGAAGTCTCACAAAATCGTTAGAGACCTTGCACTTCTCTTGCAGCTCGTCAAAATCAGCCATGATGAGAACATATCCGAGCAATTCATCACGCATGCCAAAACCCGCGACAATGCACGGATGAGCAGAGCAATCTTTCCATTGCTTTATTTCAAGTATCTCCGCATGTGATTCCACTTTGAACACACGCGATCGACGAAATATATGAAAAGCCTCGGTCGATACTTCCCCATGGTCAATCAGCGCGTCAAACAGCTCGTCTCCTGTATCGCCTGCAGGACACGCTTTTAAAACACGCAACGAAGCACTAATGACCATGACGGGGACATTTAATACGCGATGTGCCGCCTCAATGACCGACGAGAGATTACCTTGAATAACTGACCTGAGAAGCACCTCGTGCGCCAGCTGACCGTCTTCCGCCATAAACGACCCCCTTCGATATCTCACATCGACACTTTCCGAATTTCACATGTTTTCAGATATCTCAGACAGCTGCACAGGTAACAATATCACTGAATTGTACACTTACCCTCTTTTATTCCGTTATTCCGCAGCAACTTAGTTTGACTCTCCA
The DNA here is from genome assembly GCA_964560045.1 of uncultured Slackia sp. Classification (GTDB taxonomy): domain Bacteria; phylum Actinomycetota; class Coriobacteriia; order Coriobacteriales; family Eggerthellaceae; genus Slackia. Next base: position 2,151 of record CAZLKG010000042.1, on the reverse strand, counting down.
GGCAGTGTCGCAGTGCCATCACGAAATGTGGGGCACTCGATTGCAGTTATTTTTTCGATCGAGCCTCGATTGAAAAAATAACCTCCCAGCGCTTGCACACCTCCCAAACAGCGGCTCAGAGCCGTGTTTCGTTTCATGAAGAATCAGGAGTTTTTATTGAGAGTAGGCTCGTCAAGCGCATGCTGTATTTGGTATTCATTTTCTGGATCGATAGAAGCTGTTGCCTCATCAAGGATCACTATGGCAATAATGGGATATGACTCTATGCATTTTGGCAATAAGACCTGACTCTATGCGTGGTGCTTTTTCCAGAACTCGGCAGAGTCTTCGATACACTTATTGGCCTCATCTACCATGCGGCTATAGATGACGAACGAGTGCAGCACGCCTTTATAAATTTTGAATTCGCAGGGTACTTCGTTTGCTTGAAGCGCTTGAGCCAGACAGTCGCTATCATCACGCAACGGATCAAGTTCAGCAGCAGCCACAAAGCAGGCTGGCATCGAGGTACTCAAATCATTGCGAAACATATCCACATAGGGTTCTTTCATCTTTGTCCAGAACTCCTCTTCGGTACTATCACTGTCGCCGAAAAACCAAATTTTGTTGTAAAAAATTAAGTCGTCTTCGCGCATACCATCAACTAACCAGCCATACAAACGGCGGGAACAAGAGTCCGATAGCCCGTAAAAACCGTAGTAAAGAAGCAGTGTCTTGATATAGGAGTTGTCACCTTCTTTGTCACGTAGCCACAAGTTAGCAGCCATGGAAAACACTGCACCACCGGAATCGCCTGCAAACGATATATCGTTTCCATCGATACCCTTTTCAGCACCATACACATGGAGAAATTTTGCCACCACGACACATTCTTCGATGCCAGTGGGATAAACCACTTCGGGCGACAGGTGATAGTCAATGCTTACCACCGCAGCACCCGTATGTTTTGCAAGCAAACGACAAACACGGTCGTGTGTATCGGGACTGCCCACAATAAAACCGCCGCCGTGTACGTATATAATCACCGGCAGTATTTCGGTCTCCACCGGATAGTAATAACGAATCATGAACTCGCCAGCAGGACCGTCTAGATATTCCTCTGATACCTTGGCCATCTCAGGTGGTTCTTCATTCCAATACGCGCGCTCCTTGATGTAATTAGCACGCATCTGGTCATACCCTGCATTGGTATCAAAAGCATCACCGGCTAGTTCTTGAGATTTAATAACAGCAGATTTCATCTGGTCGTTCATAAGTTTCCAAGGATCAAGTTTGTTGTTCATGAGTCAGCCCCTTTCTCCCTGTTCCCGTAAACTATGTTGGACATATTGCGCGTAAACTTCATATGTCTGGGTCGCTGTATCTACGGGATACTGAAACGCACACATACCCCCAACGTATATACCCCAAAGAACAACGAGCGACATCGCGCGTTGATGGCTAAAACGGCACTACTTGATTATTAGTGATTCTGCAAGCCATATTAGGTATGCAAATTACTATTTGCAAACCAGTCAAGGTGTTTGATACCCCTTAACCCCGAAAGGGGACGAAAACTTGGGACACCACATGATCGACTACTTCTTTGGCTTCTACGGTTGGATAACCCTTAACCCCGAGAGGGGGCGGAAACGGGTTTCCATTTGCCTTCCTTTAGCTAGGGGTTCGTTTACATTTACAATCAACCCGACGTGCACGATTGCGGAATACGCCATTTAACGCGTGATATTCGCCTGTGTTCGGGTGGGAGCTATGAACGAGCGAAAGGAGATACCCACCAAGCGCAGGTAAAAACGTTAAGCTGCTATGCGTCGATAAGGGTGGGATCAGTCAAAAAATCCGTCAGTCCCACAACGAGTACGCCTCGCTCGTTGTGCCATGGCTTCACGCGGTTGCGCACGACAATAATCTTTTTGAACGAATCGCCCGTGTTGATGAGCGGCCGCATTTCTTGTTCCATCTTTGCGGCATCGGGGATAAAAAAGGCAGACTGGATGTAATAGCGCTTGCTCGCCATGTTGCATACGAAGTCGATCTCTAACTGCTTGCGGTGGCGTTTCCCATCGGCATCTTTCTCCGTATGCTCCACCACCCCAACATCCACGTTGTAGCCCCTATAGACAAGCTCGTTGTACAGGGCGTTTTCCATCA
>CAZLKG010000041.1:0-11218 GCA_964560045.1 uncultured Slackia sp. | reverse complement strand
CCCGCGCCTTTAAGAAAGTCGCGACGTGACAGCTTGCTCATATCTTCCCTCCTTTAGCTTTGAGTCTGCGCATTCAGTACACTTCCGATGCACAAAATCGACACAATGCCAGGTTAAACCTTAAATCATGTTGAGGGTCAAGCAGAAATTAAGAGCGATGCCGATAATGAAATATCTTGGCGAGTAAGCCACGAACCTCGATCACTGTCTTGATGTGATCCGGAGTCTTTGGAGTTGAGGCACGACAGCGGCAGTCCATCCCAGACCTTGATACAAACCCCCTGCGATTGGATCCGGAGGGACGATCACCTTGGTATCCGGCGCGAGCCAAAAAAGCGAACCCCGCTCGGTGCTTGCGAGCCTCTTTGTACTCCTTGGTTGTGGTGCTTGAAGCCACGGAGCAAAGAGAGCTCGCTGACCGAACGGGGTCTGTGAGTCGCTCGATGTGAGATGCCGGGGCTAATCCTCGGCGATCTCGGGGATGCACCCCATCGGGCACGCTTCAACACAGTCGCTGCACCCGATGCAGGCCTCATCATCAACGGCATCAACAACGCCGTCAACAATGTCTAACACTCCCTGTTCGCAGGATTCCACGCAGATACCGCAGCCGATGCATTCCTCGGTCGCAAGCACAGGATGAGGCATGGCACACTCCTTCCGTCTTCAAAAAACATTGACACTGACACTGAGGGGTAGCACCCCAAAGGTGCTTCCCAAATCACCTGCGTGCAAGATACCATTCCACTACCTGTTTTCAAGAAGAATTGCAAAATCGCTGCTAAGCGGCACAAAGGCGGGTGCCGATCCCAAATCCCCCGACCCCAAATCCAGCTCCTAAATTGCAATGCAGCTGACGGAGTACCAATAGATGCAACTATCCAAAAGTGACGTCATGGCTCGGTTTGGGAGGGTAGCTCCAAAATCAGACAAGCGAGCTTAAGCATCGCTAAGAAGGCGCGCTCTACAGAAGCTATGTGCCCCACCCTAAAGAAAGCGCAGCATTTTGAGCAGAGCCCAGTCGCGCTGCTTTGTGCGCTCCTGCTCCAGATCGGCTTGAAAAGACACAAACGCCACACACGGTCGCCCGAACAACCGTCCGTGCGCATCGATCTCTACACGCAAACGATACGCTTGGGAGAGCAAATCCGCCGCAACGTCATCGGCAACAACCACCGCCGCAGGATCAAGACCTTCGAGCGCCTTGAATACATCCTCAAAAGCAAGTAACGAGACATCCAGATAAACGGGATCGGGCATGCCCACACGCGCGCACGCCGCATCAAGTGCCGAGCGTACATACTCGGGCAGGCTGCCATATGACACGACACATGTCGCCGCATCGACATCTCCATCGATAGCTGCATCAAATCCCGCAAGGTTTTCGAGCTTTGCTTTAAGATACATGTTACTTTTTGCGGGGTTTTTCACACCGTTTCCTCACCGAGTCTTTGCTTTGATGCGCATCTAAGAGTGATAATAGCCGTGACGGACTCGCTTCTCAACGGCAATTGTGGCGCTCGCACTAAAACGGGCTAAGGCCGCACGACAGGAGGAGGAAACATGTGCACCAACGGCATAAACACCGAGCAGTTTGAGCAGATGATTGAGCAGATCGATGACCACATCAAACTCGAGCGTCGCTGGGCTCACAACCTCGCCCATCAGGCCGAAGATGCCGGCTATGCCACCGTAGGCGATAAGCTGCACCGAGCCATGAGCACCCTTGATGAGGTTCGCGCGCTTTTGGACGACGCAAAAGAAGCCCTGGAAGACGATGCCCGCAGCGCAAGTGGCGTGACCGTCGAATTGGTGTAGAGCCATGCCCCAAGACCTCATCCGATTCTCGGTGGCAATGCCCGAAGGACTCCTTGCGCGCTTTGACGCACTGGTAGCCAAACGCGGACTGGCCAAAAACCGCAGCGAGGTCATCCGCGACTTGGTGCGCGAAGCGCTTGCCGAGGAAGAGTGCTCCCTACCCGGCGAGGAGGTGATGGGCACCCTTACCATCGTGTACGACCACCACACCGGAAGCGTACGCGAGAAGCTCGACAGCATCCAGCACGAGTTCTACGAACAAATAGTCACCACCATACATGTACACCTTGATGCCAGTTCCTGCATGGAGGTCATCATTCTGCGCGGTGAAAGTGGCCTTATCCAAACGGTGTCGAACATCATCTTGGGTACCAAGGGTGTCACACACGGGCATCTCACGCTTAACTCAACGGGCTACAGTCTATACGACAGCCATCAAGGCGGCTCTCAGGCACGCGCTTTCGCGCGATCGCATCCGCACACCCCTTCTATCCCACCTTTCCAGACGAATCGTTAGCCCGCATAGGCAGGAGATCCATGGTTGAGGCGCTTGACATAGAAATCCACGGCATCGTACAAGGCGTTGGGTTCAGACCTTTCGTCTACGGTCTCGCGCGCGAACACTCCCTTGCCGGCTGGGTTCTCAACGACGTATCTGGGGTATTCATTCACGCGGAGGGTGAACCTGACAAAATAGATACCCTGGTGTTGAACCTCTCTGAGCGCGCCCCCGCAGCTGCGCGCGTAGACGAAATCCTTTTGCATGAATCACAGGTGGAAGGTTGTGCCGGCTTTACCATTCGTCAATCCGACGAAGATGCCGGATGCGCAACCACACTCGTATCGCCCGACCTTGCCACCTGCAATGATTGCGTTCGCGAATTATTCGATCCCAACGATCGGCGCTATCACTACCCATTCATCAACTGCACCAACTGCGGGCCACGCTTCACCGTCATTGAAGAGCTGCCCTACGATCGCCCCAAAACCTCCATGAGCCGATTTATCATGTGTGATACCTGCGCAGCGGAATATGCCGATCCCGCAAACCGCCGCTTTCACGCCCAACCCGATGCCTGCTTTGAGTGTGGACCGCACATCTCCTGGATCGATGCACGCCATGCACAAGGCGAGCTTTGCGTCTCAGATGCTCTGTGGGGCACAACGCGCAATCAAAGTGACGCCATTTTTGAAAACGCCGTTGAACTTTTGCGCTCGGGCGGAATCCTTGCCGTGAAGGGCTTGGGGGGATTTCATCTCGCCTGCGATGCTCACAACGAAAATACCCTCGCTGAGCTGCGCCGCCGCAAACGCCGTAGGGGCAAGGCGTTCGCCGTGATGATGCCATCCCTTGAGGCCGCCAGCTTGGTCTGTGAGATAGGCAGCGCAGAAAAAGGTCTGCTTACCGGATCGCAGCGCCCTATCGTATTACTTAAAAAGAAGCCAGGTGCCCACTTCGCGCACGGCCTGGCCGACAGCCTGCCCGAGCTAGGTGTGATGCTCCCTTATACGCCACTTCAGCATTTGCTCATGGCGGCCTACGGCAAACCTCTAGTCATGACCTCAGGCAATATTCACGACGAACCGATTCAAACCGACGATGAAAAGGCATATCGGACATTGCGAGGCGTGGCAGATGCGTTTCTGGGAAACGATCGCCCCATCCTGTGCCGATTTGATGATTCGGTGGTACGCGTGATCCGCATAGGCGATACCGAAGAAGCCATTCAAATGGTGCGCCGCGCCCGCGGCTTTGCTCCCCTCCCGGTGAAAGTCAATCGCATGAAGGCGGCAACCTCCCAAACCGAAAATCTGCCGGAGGACGCCGATCTCGCGAACAAGTCCAAAAGTCACCCGTCAAAAGCCGAGCACCAAACGCTACAAAGCACTTCGAATGAGGAGGGCTGCGCCTCAACGTCAGCGACACACAGGCCCCTTGAGCAAACCGCACCGTGCATCCTAGCGGTGGGCCCTGAACAGAAAAACACCCTCACGCTTCTGCGCGGCGAAGATGCCTTTGTGAGCCAACACATAGGAGATATGGAAAACGCTGCGGTCTTCGACGCGTGGATCGAGGCTAAGAACCATTTTGAGAAGCTATTTGGGGCTTCCCCGAATGCCCTTGCCTGCGACATGCACCCTGACTACCTTGCCACCAAATGGGCGCGAGCAGAAAGCACCACGTGCGAACTGCCCTTGGTGGAAGTCCAGCACCATCACTCCCACGTCGCTGCGGTCATGGCGGAAAACTCGCTTGACGAAGCCGTGATAGGCGTTGCCTTTGACGGAACCGGATACGGGGCGGATGGTCGCATTTGGGGTGGTGAAGTTTTGATAGCAAATCGCGCAGATTACGAGCGGTTCGCTAATTTCGCCTACATCCCCATGCCGGGGGGTACTGCCTGCATCAAACGCCCACTTCGCATGGCATATGCTGCACTATGGGAATTCGACCTGCTCGATCACCCCGCCGCCGCACACGTCACAAAGGATTTAGGTCAGACGGAGGCAAGGCTTTGTGATCAGATGATGGAGGGCGGACTGAACGCGCCTATGACATCGAGCGTCGGACGTCTCTTCGACGCGATGAGCGCGCTTCTGGGCATCTGCACCCAACCTACCTACGAAGGAGAGGCCGCCATCCTTTTTGAAGCGGCCATCGACCCCGCCTATGAACATATTCGGGATGCATGGAGGCTTTCTCGGGCGAAATACTCCCCCGCCGATGGGTATGCGGACGTCCCACCAAGAGACAATACCGCCCTCACCTTGGGAAACGCAGAGTATCAGATAGGATTGATCAAAAACGCAGCCAGCGAAAACAGCACCGCTCACGACACAAGCATGGTGCTCCTTGATGCCGAACCGCTGTTGCGCGGCGTGCTTGATGACATGGAAGCAGGTATTGCACGCGGTATCATCGCAGGCAAGGTGCACGACGCCTTTGTTGATGCCATCGTCTTGGTGTGCCAGGCGGCGCATGCTGTGTGTGGCATAACCACGGTTGTCCTCGCAGGGGGCGTATTTATGAACCGCTACCTCGTAGAACACGCCGCAGCAGCGATTCGATCCATCGGACTCACCGTTGCCCTGAGCAAAGACCTCCCGCCCAACGACGGAGCCATATCGTACGGACAGGCCACCGTCGCAGCCAAACGCCTCGAAGAAAGAGAGAACCATGTGCCTAGCTATCCCCGCTAGAATAACCAAAATGAAGGAAGGAGCACTCGCGGAGGTGGATATCCTCGGCGTGAGACGCACGATCGCCACCGACCTCACCCCAACGGCTCAGCTCGGTAATTACGTACTCGTACATGCCGGGTTCTCCATCGAGATCGTAAGCGAGGAAGAAGCGCAGAAGACTCTCGATCTCATCCGTGAATTCCCCGAGCTTGCTGACATGGAAACCGCATAATGGCTACGATGAATATGCTGGAGCCCGACCGCTTCAAAGATCCCACGCTCGCGCGCGGACTCATCGACAGCATCCGAGCGCTTGCACCCGAGCACGCCACGCTCATGGAGGTGTGCGGAACTCACACCATGTCCATCGCGCGCAACGGCATCCGAACTCTGATGCCTGAAGGCTGCCGCTTGGCAAGCGGTCCTGGCTGTCCCGTGTGCGTGACCAGCAACCGCCACATCGACACGACAATTGCTCTCGCGCGCGTGCCCGGCGTAATTCTTGCCACCTTCGGTGACATGACACGTGTACCAGGATCCACATCGTCGCTGCTCAAAGAGCAGGCGGCGGGCAGCGACGTGCGCATCGTGTACTCCCCTCTTGATGCCTTGACCATCGCTGAGGCAAACCCCAATCGCCAAGTGGTGTTTGTGGGAGTGGGCTTTGAAACCACCACGCCGCTCGTCGCCATCGCCATCAAGCGTGCCAAAGCCACAGGACTTGCCAATTTCAGCGTGTTCGCGGCACACAAAAACATGCCCAATGCCATGGACGTGCTTATGGGCGATCCCAAACTCAAAGTTGACGCGCTTATCCTGCCCGGCCACGTAAGCACCATCATCGGCGTAAGACCCTGGCAGTTTCTGGCCGAGAAATACGGCATACCCAGCGTAATTACCGGCTTTGAGCCGCTTGATGTGCTTGAAGGAATAGCGATGATCATGCGACAACTGCACGAAGGTCGAGCCGAGGTTGAAAACGCTTACACGCGCGGCGTGATGCCCCAAGGCAACCCGGTGGCGCTTGCCGCAATTGATGAGGTGTTTGAAACTTGTACCGCAACCTGGCGAGGATTGGGCGACATTGAGGGCAGTGGCTATCGCATCCGCGATTCATATGCCACCTTCGATGCCCTGCGACGCTTTGAGCCGAACATCGAGACCACACGAGAGTCCAAGGGTTGTCGCTGCGGTGATGTACTGCGCGGCACCATGACCCCTGATGAATGTCCGCTGTTCCGTCGCGTATGCACGCCGGAAAATCCGGTGGGGCCTTGCATGGTAAGCTCGGAGGGCTCTTGTGCTGCCTATTTCAAGTATTACTGATAGCGAGGCCTCCAAGCCATCCGGAAGGCTTCGCGGTCATCCTTTCGCTTGAATCTAAAAACTCAAGGGACAACTTTGCTTTCAAAAACACGTTAGACGGAGGATCTACCATGAGCGACAAAACGGTGCTTTTGGGGCACGGAGCCGGCGGAATCATGATGAAGCGCATCATCGAGGAAGTATTCGCTGCGGCGTATGGCAGCGAAGAACTTGCCCAAGGCAACGATGCCGCCGTGCTTCCCGTGCCCGCCCCCAGCGAGCGCCTGGCGTTTTCCACCGATACCTTTGTTGTTACGCCCCACTTTTTTCCAGGTGGCAACATTGGCAGACTTGCGGTGTGCGGAACGGTGAATGACGTTGCCACCAGCGGCGCTAAGGTGGAATACCTCTCGGTGGGCGCCGTGCCCGAAAAAAACTTTCCTATGGATGACCTGCGCCGCATCTGTGCCGCCATCGCTGAGGCGGCGCGCGAGGCAGGCGTGCGCATTGTCACGGGCGACACCAAAGTGGTCAACCGGGGACACGGCGATGGTATTTATATCAACACGGCAGGCATAGGCTTTGTGCCCGAAGGATGTAACCTGTCGGGAGCCAACTGCCACCCAGGCGACACCGTGCTCATCTCAGGCACACTGGGCGATCACGGTATTGCCATCATGAGCAAGCGCGAAGGTCTTTCGTTCGACTCTCCCGTTGAAAGCGACGCGGCTCCACTCAATGACCTCATAGCCGATGTGCTAGCAGCCGCACCCAACACACGCTGCTTTCGCGATCCCACACGCGGCGGCATAGCGTCTACCCTCAACGAACTTGCCGAACAGAGCGGCGTGGACATCGTAGTGCGAGAGAATGATGTTCCCGTGAAAGACGCAGTACGCGGCGCATGCGAAATGTTGGGCTACGATGTGTTCCAGGTGGCCAACGAGGGCAAAATGGTGTGCGTGGTCGCAGCCGATCAAGCGCAGGCCGCATTGGAGGCCATGCGCGCCAATCGCCATGGAAAAGATGCGGCCATTGTCGGATGGGTGGAAAAGCCTAAGTCCAACCGAAGCCCCAAGGTGTTTCTGGAAACGGGATTCGGCAGCCGTCGCATCCTAGATATGCTTGTAGGCGAACAACTGCCCCGCATATGCTGAGCAAGGGGTAGGTAGAGCAAGCAAAAATACGATCGATCTGGTACCGCTCGTGTATACCGAGCAAAAGAGCGCTGATGAGCAAGGATCTGTCCAATGCATGTGGAGCACAGGCGACGCTTTCTTCATACATCCTCCCTCACTGGGCTCTTTGATACAATGCCCTTCGCAAACGACTCTGGTTGCGCGCATGGGTACGCTGCGTTTCCTAAAAAGCGTCCCTTTGCCCTTATGTGCCCAGTGAAAAGGAACCGCAATGCTCGTTAACGAGGCTGACAAGCTCTACCCTTCTACGAAGACACTCGTACGCAACCGCGTAGCAAGCCGCATTCGTGCCAAAGATGCCTCTCTCTACGAATTCGACGACGATGCTTGTGCCTGCGCGGCCTCTTTCATGGGATGGGTCGATCTTGCGACCAATCCTCCCACCTCACCCGAAAAAATCCAAGCCTTTGCTCAGGATGTGATTGCCGAGGGTTTTAGGACGGTTCTGCTTATAGGCCAGGGAGGCAGCTCCCAGGCTCCGATGACCATCACCAAGTACAACAAGGCCGATTACAACGCGCTCGACTTTAAGACCCTCGACAGCGTGTCGCCCGTGCGCGTACGCAGCATCATTGCCGAACTCGATCCGCAGACCACGATTGTGCTGGTGTCCAGCAAGTCGGGAACAACCATCGAGATGCGAAGCGTGCTCGATGCCGTGCTTTCCCTGTTTGCCGAGCACTTGGATCCTGCGCGTATTCCTGCACATCTGGTGGCGATTACCGATCCCGGCACCAGCCTGGAAGCACGCGCCAAGGCCGAAGGTTGGCGCGCGTGCTTTACCGGAGAGCCTGCGGTGGGCGGTCGTTTCAGTGCACTTTCGGTATTCGGCTTGGTTCCGGCGGCGCTCGTAGGAATCGACCTTGAAAACCTCCTTACTCGAGCGAAGGAGGCCGAGGCTGCCTGCAGCGAGGATGCCGTAGACAACCCCGCCATAGCCCTCGCTTCGTTTCTCTATGACAACTATATGAGCGGCCGCGACAAGTTCTGCTTCCTCACTCAGAAACGGGGCCGTGTTTTTGGCCTATGGATCGAGCAGCTTGTGGCTGAAAGCCTGGGCAAAAACGGCTTGGGAATCCTCCCTAACATCGAAATCGACTCGCTGCTTTTGGCACAAGACCCTAAGGATCGCTGCGTAATCACCTATCAGACAAAGAATACCCTCTGGGACGAGCGCAAAAATTTTGACATGAGTCTTGCCTATCTGGACAACGCTATTCCCCGCATGAATTTTCGCATCAACGATGTGATCGAGCTTGCAGAACACTTTGTGATGTGGAAGTACGCCACCGCTATGTGCGGCTATCTGATGAAGGTGTGTCCCTTTGACCAGCCCGATGTGGCCTCTACCAAAACGGCGACACTCGAAATTCTTGCCAACGGACAACCCGAACCCTATTTTACTGAGGAATTCCTAGGCGATGTCCACATGGGCAAAGCAGAAGCCACTATGGCTCCCTGCGTGTGCGCGGATACTTTGATGGATGCTCTGCGCGCCCTGATCGGTTCCATCAAACCGGGAGACTATTTCGCGCTCAATGTTTTTGTGCCGTTCGATGGTGAGGGACGACGCGAAGCGCTTGAATCCATCCGCCATGGCGTTGCTGAAAAGATGGGTGTTCCGTCCTGTTTGGAGATAGGCCCACGCTACCTGCATTCCACCGGCCAACTTCAAAAAGGCGGTCCCAACAACGGGGTGTTTTTGATCCTGTCCGCCGATGAGCTGAAAGACATCCCGCTAACGCACGTGGAACCATCAAGCCTGGGATCCTTGGCCAAGGCGGAGGCGGCAGCCGACCTGTCCGCCCTGATGGCGCGCGGGCGGCGCTGCTTGCATCTACATCTGCCCGACAACACCGGCGTGACTCTGCGCGCCTTGGGTGATGCCGTGAACAGCGTATTGACTGAAATTGCGTCCTAAGACGAAGCAGGCTTTGCAGGCAATCTTGATCCGATCAAACGGCATCCTCAATAGAATCGTCTCCCTCAGGAAAGAACGTCTCCAGTGCCCTAGGATCAGATGGCTTGCCGATGAGCGACCCGATTGTCGTGAGCACAAACGAGACTGTAATGCCTATCACTATCTGGTGCATACCAAAGAACGTGACTCCCATCCCCATGGCAGCGCAGTAGGCAAGCACACCTCCACCCATGCCCAAAAGCACACCGGTCTTGTTGGCGCGCTTCCAGAAAAACGCTCCGAGAAACGTCCAGCAAAACGCCGTCTCCAAGCCCCCGAAGGCAAACATGTTGATGCGCCAGATCACATCGGGCGGCACAACAGAGAGCACAAACACGATGGAACCAATCCCTAATGTGATAGCCTGACTCACACGGGACACCGACTTCTCGGCAGCCTTCCTCTCTTTCTCTTTGGTGCGATGCAGCCACAGATCCTTGACAATAGAGGAAGAGGCGGCTATCAGCAACGACGATATGGTGGAGATGGATGCGGCTATGGGGCCGATTATGGCGATACCAGCCAACCACGTGGGCATCGTCTGGACGATGACCTGCGGGATGATGTTGTCCACGCTGTCACCATACGCAGATAGATCGTCGGTGAGCACACCAGCCGAAAGAACACCTAACGCCGTTACGCCGATGATCATCGCTCCCATGATCACGGTGCCCAAAATCATCGCCTGGTGCAGTGATTTGGTGTCTTTGAATCCCATGCAGCGCACAAGAGACTGTGGCAGAGCGAAGGTGAACACGCCTACAAGCAACCATTGGGTGAAATAAAGCGTCAACGGCATATTGCCGTCCGAAAGCGGCTCGAGCATCTCAGGGTGGTTGGCGGCAATGGTTTCCATGATGGCCTCATAGCCCCCGGCCTCGTTAAGGATTCCTCCGGCCAGCACCGCTATACCCACAAGCATAGCCACACCGCACATGGCATCGGTCACCGCCACGCCGCGAAAGCCTCCCACCGTGGTAAAGATAATCACCGCAATGCCAAACAGGCACAGGCCCACAACATAGGAGTATCCCGTCACGGCCTCAAACAGCTTGGCGCCGCCCACAAACTGGGCAACCATCGTAGCCGCAAAAAACAACACGATTATCACAGCCGACAGGTTGGCAATGGCGTTTGACTCATAGCGAGCGCGAATCACATCGATGATCGTAACGGCCCCCAGCCTGCGCGACACAAGCGCCATCTTCTTACCCATGATGCCATAGAGCAAAAAGAGCGTGGTCACCTGCACGGCGGCCATATATACCCAGCCAAAGCCTATTTCCCACGCCTGGCCGGGACCGCCCACAAACGAACTCACCGAACCATAGGTTGCGATGGTGGTCATGGCAAGCACGAAGCCACCCAGGGCGCGATTACCAATGAAGTATTCCTTTACAAAGCCATCGCCCGATTTGCGCGAGCGGTTTCGGATGAACACCGACACCACAAGAGCCGCAATCAAAAACAAAATGATGGGCACCAAGCCCACGAAATTGCCCAGGCTATTCATAGTGGCCCTCTTTCTGCTCTTCACCCAGATCGAAGTCTTGAAACACGCAGGTACGCAGGATCACAACCAAGACGATGGAGAATAGCCAGACCCCCACCGTGCCGCCAATCACCCAGATAGGTGTGCTGAACAACTCAACGTCAAAGCCGGAAAGACCAAACCCCAAAATGATCCAAACGAAGACGATAAGCACCAGTGCCACAAATGTCGCCTTGGCTTCTCGAGTCGCTTGCTGCATTT
>CAZLKG010000040.1:0-11408 GCA_964560045.1 uncultured Slackia sp. | reverse complement strand
CAAAGCCCACCTGCGCATTGGCCTTTACCACGCGCGCCAAGCCGCATACGCGCTCAGCGGTGATGGGATTGCGCTTGTGGGGCATGGCCGAAGATCCTTTCTGTCCTTCCTTAAACGGTTCTTCGGCCTCAATAACATCGCTCTCCTGCATAAGGCGGATCTGGAGCGCAATGCTCTCAAGGGTGGATGCAACCACGGCCAATGTTGCTAGAACTTGGGCGTGGCGATCACGTGCAAGCACCTGGGTAGACAACGGATCGGGCACAAGACTTAGTTTCTCGCACACATACTGCTCAACAAACGGATCAATGCTGGAATATGTGCCTACCGCACCGCTTATGGCACCGACGGCGGCAACCTCACGCGCCTGTCTCAGGCGGATCTGAGCGCGTTTGAGAGCCCAGGCCCAGCTGCCGAATTTCATGCCGAATGTCATGGGTTCGGCGTGAATGCCGTGCGTGCGCCCCACGCACAGAGTGTCCTTGAATTCGAATGCACGACGCTTACATGTGTCCCCCAGCCGCCTCACGTCTTCCAAGATGACATCAAGCGCCTGCGTGATCTGATACGAAAGAGCAGTGTCACCCAGATCCGAGGAGGTCATGCCGTAATGCACCCATCGGGACGGCTTTTGGCTCCCTTCGGGAACATCAGCATCAATATATTCAGCCATGCAGGTGAGAAAAGCTATCACATCGTGATTGGTCACAGCCTCAATCTCATCAATGCGATCAACGCGAAAATCGGCATGTTCACGAATCCAAGCGGCTTCCTTCTGAGTGATCCCACACTGTCCGAGCTTTGCTTGAGCCTCGCAGGCCAGAAGTTCGATTTCCTTCCAGATGGCGAATTTGTTCTCCGTCTCCCAAATTTTGCCCATGGTCGGACGCGTATACCGTGAAATCATAGAATTCCTTTCTTCCGCTCGATCGTGACCTTCTTGCCCAGATGCCTTCGTTCGGATGCCCGTCAGAAGCCAGAATACGGCAGAATTTGCAGCGTGCGAACGAATTGTGTCGAACACGGCAATCCGTCTCGGCGCATCCTACGCTATTCCTGAGGAATGAGAATCGCAAGAAGTATATAGGCCACAATAACGGAGGGAGGGAAGAGAACCAACAAGATAACTACCATCACACGCATCACCGTCGAATCGACGCTGAAGTAGTATGCAATACCGCCACACACGCCCAAAAGTCGCCTATCGGCTCGACTACGACGCAAAGGGCGTGAGGCACCCCCGTGTGCAAATCCCGCAAATTTGCCGGCTTTCGCGCCCCATAGGAGGCAAATACCTGCAGCGATAAGCGCAAGAGGCCACAGCACGCTCCATACTGCATGAAAAAGGTTACCCAGTGTCCCCCAAATCCACTGAGGAACAACGGCTTCGCAAAGCCCCCACACTCCAAACGCTACGAGAACTATGCCCACGACAACGGCTGCCACCTGAGACTTTGTATACTTTCCGCTGCCATCGATCACACCGAAGCGCCTCCTTCTTTTCTTCGCGCAGCTCTGAACTGCTTGTGCCTAAAAACGCATCGCGAGAGCAAGCCTCGCTTCCAGAGGCGGACTGGGCATACCAAAGGATATATCCGCCCCATTCCCTACGCAGTTCCTGGCCGCTTCATGCCCACGAATTGCAACCTTCCCGACTACATCCACGGATTGACCACAGACACCTGCGCCCCCAAAAACGGCAGATGCACCGTAAGCTGCCCGAGGGTTCCCGGAACTGCATACACTACGATTCCCCCCACGAACATGCCCACAACACACAGCGCTGCAACAGGTACAAGCAGCTCGTTTTTGAGCGCACGCGAGATGATGCTCACTCCCAGCATTATGACAAGTAGCGGCCACAGATTTTTTAACATGACCAAAATCGTGTACCATGAGAGGATGTGGGCGCTCATGAGCAGCAAAAACAAACCCAAGGCGAGAAGTGCAATCCCGCAGGAAAAGCGGGCGACAGACGACATGCGGCGCGAAGGTAGTACCATCATCATCAGACCGCTCAAGATGACAACGAACGGCCACAGCTGCCACCAGATCACTTCCTCAACAACCAAGCTGAACAAACCGGCAAAACCGATGGATGACAGCAACACGCCAATCCAGACAGCTAAGCGGATGGAGGTGCCTATACAGTCATGTGAGTCGCGGTACTTAAGGCCAGCTTCGCTCATGCGCGCAATCGCTTCGTAATGCGCGGCGTAAACGGACTGGTCAATCTGACTCACCTGCTTAGCAGCTGCCTGCGAATAAGCGTTCAAAGAGGAAGGATCCCAGTATGCATACTTCGTCTGCAAAACAGGCTGCGATGCTGCGGATATGCGGCTCGCGCCGAAACCGGATACGGTAGTTAGGGAGTTGGGGTAGAAATGGGCATCACACGAAATGGGGTCGGCCACGTTGCGGCGCTTCGGCATCACGAGCCACAACAAGACGTAGACGATCGGCACAAGACCGAATGATGATATGGAAAGCAACAATGCGAGGATGCGCACAATAACGGGATCGATATCGCAATATTCGGCGATACCGGCACACACACCCGCAATTGTGCAATCGTCTGAGCGATAGAGTCTTTCGGCTTCCTTCGCCATATGACCCCCTCTCGCCTCCCGAACAAAATGGCCGGGGCATCATCAGCCTCCGGCCACCGCAGGTATCACGCAGACGAGCATCAGTGACTTTTGAGCACCTCTTCGCCCTGCGAGGCAGACCCTCTCTTCTGCACGCGAATCGACGCTACGCGCCTCCTGCGCATACGTTGAACCCTAAAGGTAAACCCGTCCGCAGCAAACGCATCTCCTAACTGAGGCACGCAGTCGAAGGTACCCATCAGCCACCCGGCAACCGTTTCGTAGTCGTCCCCGGCTTCCACGGGCCAACCCATCTCTTCGAGCACGTCGCACGGACACGCCCCATCAACCACCCATTCGTTCTCGCCAACGTGAGTGATGTGCGCATCTTCGAAATCGGTCTCATCGACGATCTCGCCCACGATCTCTTCCACGATGTCCTCGATGGTTATTAAACCAGCAGTACCGCCATACTCATCCACAACGATGGCCATCTGTTGACGATTCGTTTGCATTTCGTTGAGCAGCGACATCAAATTTTTTCTTTCGGGTACGAACAGGACTTCGGCAACGTAATCCTTTACGCAGTCGAACTCCCTGCCCTCCAGCAGGGGATCTATAAGATCCTTGTAGCGCACGATGCCAATGACAGAATCATAGTCGTCACGGTATACGGGCAAACGCGAATACCCTGTTCCCCTCATGCGATCAATGGTCTGGCGCACGGTTTTGCGCTCTTGAACAGCAATTATATCGACACGCGGGGTCATAACCTCCTCGGCCGTGGCATCCCCCAAATCAAGAATGTCACGGATCATTCGCTTTTCGTCAGCATCAAGAGCCTGACTTTCGGCGATAGCCGAACGAAGCTCTTCCTCAGAGGAGTCGGAAAGGGAATCACCCCTGCGAAAGCGCGAGGCAAGTTCGGCGAGAGGCGAGGGTTTTCGAGTATGAGGCGCGGGGGCATCACAGCGCATAAAGCACCACCGAAAGATATTGAAGAATGGAAGCCGCAAGTACAAAGAGGTGAAACACCATGTGCATGTAGGGCATCTTTTTGAGGACGTAAAAAACGCATCCTACGCTGTAGCTCACTCCACCACTGGCAAGCAGAACCAGACCGGGAAGGGGAAGGGCTTCTGTCAGAACCGGTAAATACCACACCACACACCAGCCGAGCGCCAGATAGATGACCACCGACACCCAGCGCGGGCGAAACACCCAAAACGCCTCCAGCGCGATACCAAATACAGCAAGCGCCCATACCACGGCACAGAGAATAATTCCACCCGAATCAACGAGGGTGACCAGGCAGAAGGGCGTATAGGTTCCCGCGATGAAGAGGTAAATGCCGCAGTGGTCAATGACCTTGAACACCTTTTTTGCACCGGGATGAGTAAGTGCGTGATAAAGCGTTGAGGCTGTGAACTCAAGCAGCATGCTAATAGAGTAGATGAGCGCCGCAGCAAGGGCGGGAGCACCGCCGCCTCCACCAAGAGCCGCAACCACGGTGGTGGGTATGGCAACGATCGCCAGCGCGACGCCCAATCCGTGGCTTATGGCGTTAGCAATTTCTTCTCCGGTAGTGTATTCGCGCACGTTCCTGCGAGCCCTCACACTATGTTTGGGCTCGATCCCTTCGGGGCGCAGACGAATGTCCTCAAACTGGGAGGGCTGCCATGCGTGCGCAGACCGCTTGGCAACAGGCGCACCAAACCCGGCTTCACACTCCCGTACAGGCACCGCCTTGATGCCTGGTATGGCATGTTGTCGCGTAGCTGTACTCATGCCGCCATTCTATCACAGCCCCCTTTGGCCTCCGCAGAGCTGCGCAGCTCTATGCGTGAAGCACGCAGGAACACGTGGCACACAGGAGCACACAGCGAGCTGCGCGCGACCCAGGCGCACCTTCTACAAAGCCCGGTTGTACGGCTACCTACAAACCGCGATCGAAGCTAAGCAACGTCCGGTAGCGCTTACTATCGCGCGCAAGAGTGGCAGGAGAACCGTCGAGAGTGATACGACCGTCCTCCATGAACACAACGCGATCTGTGGCCGACACACCCTGCAGATGATGCGTTACTAAGATGATCGTGCGGCCATCGAAAGTCGAGAAGAGCGTGTTGAGAAGTGCCTGTTCGGTGACAGGATCAAGGCCTACGGTAGGCTCATCCAAAATCACGATAGGTGTATCCTGCAAAAGCACGCGAGCCAAGGCAATACGATGGCGTTCACCTCCGGAAAAGCGCTTGCCCGCCTCGCCCACCATAGTGGAAAGGCCCTGCTCAAGCCGCCTTGCCATATCGCGCAACCCCACCTGATCGAGCACGCGCCAGGCATCGTCTTCACTAGCAGCTGGATTGCCGAGTCGCAGATTGTTATAAAGTGTGTCATTGAACAGATACGTATCCTGCTGGATGATGCCGATATGGCGCGACATAGCATCACCGAAGGAAGAGGCCCGCACCCCACCTATGCTTACCTCTCCCGATTGGGGAATGAGATCCCCGCGCACAAGAGCTGCAAGTGTCGATTTTCCTGCACCGCTGCGCCCTAGCACCGCCACTTTCTGACCATAAGGAACGGACATGCTCATGTCTTTGATCGTAGGCCTGACAGATCCGGGATAACAAAACGTCACGCCATCTATGCGAATGTCAAGTGAGTTGGCGGAAAGCCCCGAGATGACAGGGGACGCCGGGGTGCTACCTGTCACCAGGGCAACAGGCTTCTTCTTTTTACGAGAAGAGTTTGACTTAGATCCTATCCCTTCCCAATCACCCGAAGCCTCTGGCAGCTCATTCAGTCGCTTGATCGAATCGGCGTGTTCGACGGCATCAAGGGCGGCAGCAGGCACAGGAGCAAAAGCCTCAATGAGGGGGAAGAAGCACAGCGCGAACGCCGCTATGTAATTGGCAGCCGAATTGATGTCATCCGCTGGAGCACCACCAAAATAGAGCGCCGCCCATACAACCAGCATGACAATGCACAGGCCAAACAGAAGCTGAGAAACCATATCGCGCCTGTGTGCAGCGCGCGCCTCCTGACGTTCGAGTTCTCGCAAGGAGACATGGGTACGTGCATGGCGCGTAAGGTATTCGCCTGCACGGCCCGAAAACACCCAGTCGGAAACACCCAACACGTTGTCGGTCAGCTCGGCATACATCTCATGCTTCATAGCCTTGGCGCGCGAGCGGCGGGCTGCCCCCGCAAGCACAGCAAGCAGAGGGAGCAACACCATCTGCAATCCCAGAACGACGAATATTCCCAAGGCAACAAGCGCAGAGAACACCCCTAAAGAGATTGTGGCGACAAACCACAAACAGCAGGCGGCAACCGCGGGCAGCATGCAACGCAGATACATATCCTGTAAATGCCCCACGTCATCGGATAGAAGACCCAGCGCTTCACCCGTTCGTTGCACAGCGTGGCCAAGTCCTGCCTGCCCTTCAAGCGACTGGTACAAGCGCAGGCGCAGGCTGCTCGTGACGCGCAAAATCCAATCATGTGAGGCCAGCCGCTCCATATATTGCAACACCGGCTTGCCAAGGCCAAATACGCGCACGACAATGAGAGCAAGATGCATGAGCAGGATGGATGCGGGCAGGGTGGCCGCCCCGCTGATCAGATACCCCGAGACAAACATCAGCCCCGCCGCAAACACATACGCCAGCACAGAAAGCGCTATGGCCCCCACAAGCGGCTTTTTGTAGCGGACAAGAAAGGGTCGCACCCATCGATCATTGCGCAGAGCGCTTACGCACCTCGCAGAACCGGCTGCGCCCTGGGGGTGTCCGCCATGGGTATCCAGCCTCATCGCAGGCCCCTCTCCCAAACGGGCGAGGCCGACGACCCGCTGCAGTCGTGCTGCTCGCTCAAACCGACAGAAGGCAGCGAAACGGAAGCCGAAACATCTGCGCAAGATCCATTCCCCGTTTCTGAGCGCATTCGATCGCGCATTCGGTCAGCTAGGCGAGCAAACGCCCCTCCTGCGGCTAATAGCTTGTCGGGATCTCCCTGCTCCACGATTCGGCCGCCATCCATAACGAGCACCACATCCACATCAGCCATCCAATGCAGGCGATGCGTAGCGAAAAATACCAAACGATCCTCCATAAGTGGCAGCATGCGTTCCTTGAGTTCAAGCTCAGTCTCAATATCAAGGTGCGCAGTAGGCTCATCAAACAGAAGAATGCGTCGCGAAGGATCGAGCAGCATACGAGAAAGCGCAATGCGCTGGGCTTGACCACCCGAAACTGCGCGACCTCCCTCGCCTATCAGAGTGTCAAGCCCTTGGGGGAGTTCGTCTACGAACTCTCTTAGGCCCACAACGTCCACCGCTGACTGCACTTCGGCCACAGAAGCATCGGGACGGTAGAACGTCATATTCTCACGCAGCGTGGCATGAAAGATATAGGGGTCTTGGGGAATATAGGTTGCCTGCGCTTGCCAGGATGCACTATGCAGGCTTTGTGTAGGGCGACCGTTCACGACAATCGTGCCGCCCGATGGCGAAGAGAAACCCGCCAGGACACGCAGTAGCGTACTTTTGCCCGAACCCGAAAGACCCACGATTCCCACCTTTACGCAGCCCCGCACATCAAAGGAGATCTGGGAAAGGGTCGAAGCCGAAGCTCCAGGATAGACGTAGTCTACGTCCTTGAACGCTAGCGTGGAATTTTCGTTCCACAAGGAGATGTCACCGGCGCTGCCAGCCTTGCCTGAACCTTCCTGCGCGCCTTCCAATACACCAGACCCCTCGCCCACCATCTCAAACACCGCAGCGAGGGCGTTTTTGCCGTCGAGAGAGGCATGATAGTCGGCTGCAAACTCGCGCACTGGACGGAAATACTCAGGAGTGAGAATAAGCACAAAGGCGGCTGAAAACAGCATCACCGTCCCATCCGCCAGGCGAAACCCCAGCATAATAGCTACAGCCGCAAGCGACAGCGTGGCAAATACGTCAAGCACCGCACCTGAGAGCATGGCGATGCGGAGTGTTTTCATCGTGATTGTGCGGAATCGTTCGCTGGCAGCAAACACTTCACCTCCGCGATCTTTGCTGCGGCCGAAGAACTTGAGGGTATTCAAGCCGCGCAAGGAATCCACAAAGTGGCTGGAAAGCTGACCGAACTCACGGTAGCGCCTGGCAGATTCGCTTTTCGCGCTGTGGCCTATCATGACCATGTACAAAATGATAAAAGGAAACACCACAAGCGCGATCAGGCCCGACACCCAGTCGAAAGGGAAAATCCACGCCAGAAGAATTAGGGGAACCACTACGACGTTGGCAGCCTTGGGCATCATGAGGCGTAGATACGTCTCAATCTGTTCGATGCCCTCTAGGGCGAGAGCACACAGGTTGCCGGTACCCCGCCAGGTCACAAGCTCGCTGCCGCGCGTGAACAGAGAGCGCAGCAGACGGGCGCGCAACTCATCAGCACGATCGGCAGCAAAGCGCTCAAGGTATACGTCCTGCCCCCATGAAACACCCTGGCGACTCATAAAGCACGCGAAAAAAGCCGCGACACAAAGTACCTGGTCATCTAAGGACTCTCCGCCCCACATATTGGAGAGCGCAAACGCAAGTGAGGCCGCCTGCCCCACAACAAGCAGGGAGCGGAGGACAGCAAAGAAAAGCAAGACGACAAACGCCCGCCGAGCGCCCGGCAGTTGAAGTATGGCCTTGTCAAACATGCCGTTCCCGAGGTCGTACCCACTCCATCCAAGCAGCGGCATCTTCTTCGCTCAAATCCCACAAAGTCTCGGTGGTACCACCCACTCCTGCGGCAGTACGCACGTTCACGCTCGCTACGCGCGCTTTTCGCTGGAGGGGGTTGGTGCTCAAGAATGCATACTGGATCTTTTTGCGCGGCATATACGTGGTTGTCACACCCAAGCCGCCATTAGTTATGCTCACAAAGCCGCGATTGTACCCAAGGCCGCTTCGGCGGTGCCAAAGGACAGCGTTTACCACGTTGATGATGAAGGCGAGCGCAAACAGCCCGTAATAGCTAAACATGGCCGTGCGCAGCACGGAGAACACCACAAGTACTTCATCGTCTAAGGGCGCGCTTTGAATGGCCGCCTCCATGACAATCTGAGCCAACACCACAAACACGGCAAGCCAGAATAGCGAGCTTTGAATGATGCTTTTACGCACGATGGCGCGGCGTAGCGCGATCGGGGCGGGCTTGCACACTTCCTCGGGTAGGTCTGCGAACTCCGGTAATACGCCGCCGATAATCTGAGACACATTCGAGACTTTCACAAACGGATGGATCACCACACCCCTCGATGCCAGCTGCTGTGTCTGCGCATTGTTGGATTGGGGGGTGCCGCTGTCGATCTTGAGCAGCAAGACCTCGCAGTACCCCATAAGGCGCCGAATGGGACTCTGTTTGATGAGCACCGACTGCACACGATCAACATCCACACCGTGAAAGCTGCGCGACAAGAGACCCGCTTCGACCTCCACACGACCTTCGCGACGGCGTAGGCGGAAACCTCCGTAGCGCACCACAGTGGCGAGCGCCGAGATAAACCAAAGAACCGCGATGGCAAGCAGCGCCCATAAGATGATCTGAAACGCCACAACACCCACCAGAGAGCTCAAGCCGACTGAGTCAGACATCCACGCGCCACGCCCGTCCTCGATGGCTGTAACAGCAAACTCATCCACCCAACGCTCAATGTTTCCCTGGAAGAGCTGAGTCAACGATGCTACTGCAGCAACGACACCCACAAGCAACAGACCTAGCCCCTCTCCCGCACCGGAGGCTCCCGCGAGCAGGAGTTCTTTATTGGAAAGACCCGTCTCAAAGCTCACCCGACCGATGTTCGCCTCGGTGCCGCCAAACACGCCACGCACATCCTGCATCACTTCGTCAGGCATATCGAGCACGTTGGTTTTGTCGGACACGCTGGCCCCATAAGGCGCGAAGCTCGCCTCAATCATTGGGGGAGCAGTTGTAACACCGGCACCTGGCGAGGTATTCGGCAGCGGCTGTAGCACGTATCCAAAAGCGGCAAGTGGCATGGCCTGGGGACTTCCTCCCATGGCAGCAACGGCCCCTGCGGAATAGTACGTGATGCCGCCCACTGTAGCAGTACCGTCTTCGGCGATAGACCCACCGACAAGCAGAACTTTCTTTCGGCGAAACAGTTCACTGCGCAGCGCCTCGGCTTCAGCCGTACGCATATAGTTCAGTCGCACGCTGTCATTGGCGGCACCGCCTGCCGTATCTATCTTTATGTCACACACGCCCACGAGTCTATGGAACAGACCCGCCTGTTGGTTCACCGCCTGCACACGCTGATAGGGTATGTGCATGCGCTTTTTGTTGAAAATGCCCGAATACAGGCTGAATTCATCGGATCCCAGCTCATAGGTTAAATGCTTCCACGAAAGCCACTGGAACAGAACCGCCACCCCTGCAATGAGTACGGCTACTACGATAAAGCCGACCAACAAAAGCGGGATGACAGCACTCAGGAGTTGTGCATCGAGGGTGTCGGATTCGGCCATCGCGCCTGCAAGGGTGCTAAATGCTACCACGGCAATGGCAAATATAGTGGAGAGCACAGCGCGGATACTGCCGAGCCATATGTAGGTGTGATGTACGTGGTGACGTCCCGGGCGAAGTGTTTCGGGTAGTACCTCGCGCGGACCGGAGTACGGAACGCTCGGCATGGACATACGGGGCATCGCAGTGGATTGGGTGGCAAATCCTGCCTGCTCGAACGCCTGTGTGGACTGCGGCGCAGCGTTATTAGGAAGGGTTGACGGTGCGCCGCTTTCCTGTGGTCTGCCTTCGTTATTGAGTTCGTTCATGACCTACACGTCCTCCTGGGCAAGGCGTGCTTGCTCGGCAATGCGATCGCGCAGCTCGTCGGCCTCTTCAAACGCGAGGCCGGGAATCTCATGTTCGCCTGCGGCGGTGGCCACCGTCACGCTTGCCAAGCCGAACGCGCGCAGGATGGGTCCCTGTTTCGTATCAGTGTTCTGCACACGCACGAACGGAATGATGAATCGCTTGCGCCACACAATGCCGCGCGCGATGTCCAGCTCGTTTTGGCCCACCTCATAACGCCAGCGCACCCAACGGATGGGGGGAAGGATGATAAGCATCACGACCAGACACAAAAGCCAGATGGCACTGATGACACCTGTAACAATCCATGCCCACCAGGCCGAAGCGGGGTCGGCAAGGGCCACGATGGGCCACGCGATTACGCAGCACAGATATATAAGAGTGACGCCTATCGCATCACTGATGCGCCAAACGTTTTTGATCTTGGGGTTCAGTTGGTCTTTAGGGATGGGACGCATATCTGATGCTCCTTACGTCTGCCCGTTAAAACAGTCTGCATGTCCAGTAAAGTCGCAGGAAATCGCCCCGTACGGGATGAAGACCGCAGGCTACCTTAACTGAAAATTAATCACAGCCCAAACCAGTGTACCATAGCTGCACTCCAGCACACGAAGGGTGCGCTTTCCGCAATACGGCCAGAGACCCCAGAGACGTCGCCAACGAAAGTCTAACTTTCCACGCCCCCAGCGCGTGAGCAGCGATTGACGACGACCCTCGGGAATCGTCGAAAGCCGTCTCGCGGGGATGTGGCGGTATTCTCATTTTTGATGTCCTACAAATTCGTTAGAAAACTCAACGAATACATATGCCGGTATAGCCACAAGAGAATCAGAGGCGTTTCAGGAAGCGTATTTTGAAAGTTCCATTTACGAAAACAGGTCAGACGCTATGTGGCATCTGACCTGCTGAAATTATGGTGCCCCCGGGCCGATTCGAACGGCCGACA
>CAZLKG010000039.1:8677-11470 GCA_964560045.1 uncultured Slackia sp. | reverse complement strand
TTGTCGCGCGAGATAAAGCCCGTTGTGATGGCGCGAACAGTGGCGGCTATGTCCATGGTGGAAGGCGGAGAAACGATTCATGATGCGAAATCGTATGGCGGTTTAAAGAAGGCCGCGTTCACTTCAAATATACGGGGGGTTACTCCTAAGCGGAGCCTGTGATGGACGCCGCCCGGCCGACATACTCCCTTTGCGCGGTTGCCGCCTTCTTGGTTGCGGGGTGGTCTGCCGTGCTGCATAAAACCCTTCTCTTTCTGGGCGGGACGCGCTACGTGCTGCCCGTCATCGACGGCGAGGAGGTGCGACCGTTCGAGCGCCACAACGACCTGGTCGGCCTCTCCTTCTTCAAGTTCGAAACGATGGAGGAAATGGACGAGGTCATGTGGAACGTGAGTTCGAATGCGGAGGTGTTGCTCGATGGTGGCGAGTAGCGGAATCGGGGGTTACCTGGAACTCGAGCGCTATGCCGGAAGCCTTTACCACGACGGCGCGGTGGCGCTCAACTGCTGCAGGGGATGTCTCGCCTACGTCGCCGAGCTCCGGGGCTTCTCCCGCATCTGGATCCCGGACTTCATGTGCGATTGCGTGCCGTCGTTGTTCGAGCGCGAGGGCGTCGAGGTGTCTATTTACCGCATCGGGCCGGACCTACTGCCGGTCTACGATTTTTCCGTCGAGGCGGGCGACTGGATGCTGCTGTGCGACTACTACGGGCAGCTCCGCGCCGAGGACGTCGAGCGCGCGGTGCTGCACTGCGGCGGGAGGCTCGTGGTCGACGAGACGCAAGGCTTCTTCCGTGAGCCGTGGCCCCAGGCGGATACAGTCTATTCCTGCAGGAAGTGGTTCGGCGTCCCGGACGGCGGCTTCCTTGCGACCAAGGACGACGCGAGGCTCGGCAGGCCGCTTCCGCAGGACGAGTCGCGGAATCGCATGGGTTTCGTGCTGGGAAGGCGTGAGCGTCCGGCCTCCGAGTTCTACGACGCGGCGAGCCACAACAACGAGCTCTTCGACGCCGAGCCCGCCAAAGCGATGTCGACGATCACGGAGAGCCTGATGAGGGCCATCGACTTCGACGATGCGCGCTCAAGGAGATGTGCCAACTTCGAACGGCTCCACGGGTCGCTCGCCGGGAGGAACCTGCTCCAGCTTCGTATCCCCGAGGGACCTTTCATGTATCCGCTGCTGGTTGACGACGCCGCGGGAGTGCGGCAGGCGATGGCCGCCGAGGGCGTGTTCGTGCCGACGCTGTGGCCCAACGTGCCCAGCGACGCGTGCGCCGGTCTGGTTGCCGTCAGTTATTCAAAGAACATTCTGCCCTTGCCGATTGACCAGCGATATGGAGAGAAGGAAATGACCTATTTGGTAGACGTGCTGCGTAGGGCTTTGAGGGGCGTTGGATAGATGTCCAAAAGCTACGACAAACTTACTTTGGCACAGAGATGGGCGCTTGCCGACGAACTGGCCAAAGAGCGGCTCCCGGGCTTGAATGCGACCCTCGTTGATGTCGTGCCTAGTCGCACACTTTATGCTCGCTATATCAAACGAGTTCTCGATGTGCTGATTTCCGGATGTGCGCTTATCGTCATACTTCCGATAAATCTCATCTTAGGGATTTTGACGTTCGTCGACGTCGGCTCCCCCGTTTTTTTCAGGCAGAAGAGGGTGGGGCGGAACGGCGAGGAGTTCACGATTCTTAAGTTTCGCAACATGAGGGATACCCGTGACGCGAACGGGGAGCTTCTCCCCGCGAGCCAGCGCGTCACGCGGTTCGGGCGCGCCATGCGCAAGACCTCGCTCGACGAGCTCTGGAACTTCTGGAGCATCTTCAAGGGAGATATGAGCATCCTCGGGCCGCGTCCGCTCGTCCCGGAGTACACGCACAGGTACAACAAGAGGCACGCCATGCGCCTCGCTGTGAGACCCGGCCTTGAGTGTCCTCCGAAGCACGTCGGCGATCACGTGTCCACCTGGCAGGAGAGGCTCGACAACGACGTGTGGTACGTCGAGCATCTCAGCTTCAAGACGGACTGCCGGATGATTGTGAATCTGCTGCGGCTCGCGTTCGACCCCAAGAGCACGGACGCGCGCGCCGCATCGTCGAATGGGATTTTCATGGGATACAACGAGAAAGGGGTCGCCATTACTCTCGACGGTGTTCCCGACGAGCTTATAGAAAGATTCAGCGGCGTAGACGCCGCCTGCATGTCCGATGGAACAGCGAAAGTGGTGACAAAGCGATGAATTTGGAGGGGAAGAAGATAGCGATCCTGGGCGGGACGCGAATTTCCTGCGAGATTGTGCGCGCCGCAAAGGCCTTGGGGATGCGTACCTGCGTCATCGATTACTACCCGCCGGAGAAATCCCCGGCGAAGCAGATAGCGGACGAGCACACCCAAATTAGTGTCGCCGATATCGCCGACGTCGCCTCCTTCCTTCGGGATGGAAAGTTCGATGGTGTCATCACCGGCTATACTGACTCCATCCTCGGTTATTACGCTGACATCTGTGATGCCGCCGGGCTGCCCTGCTACGGGACGCGCGCGCAGTTCGAGATGTTCACCGACAAGTCGAAGTGGAAGAGCCTCTGCCGCGATTTCGACATTCCGACGGCTGTCGAGTACAGCGAGGATGAGCTCCTCTCTACGCAGGGCGAGGAGCTGCCGCTGCCTCTGTTCGTGAAGCCGGCAGGCGAGAGCGGCTCGCGCGGCGCGTCCGTCGTCCGCCTGCCGGACGAGCCGGGGCCTGCCCTTGAGCATGCGAGCAAGTTCCCCAACGGCGCGAGTGGCCTAGTCCAGG
>CAZLKG010000039.1:0-8667 GCA_964560045.1 uncultured Slackia sp. | reverse complement strand
ACCGTTTCGGCGATGCCGGAGCCAAGGTTGTTATCGAGGACTACCTGGAAGGTCCCGAGGTCACTGTCTTCTGGTTGTTCGTGGGCGGCGAGTGCCGCGTCTTCATGCTGGGAAACCGGCTCGTGAAGCATAATCAGGAGGGTGCACTGCCCCTGCCGGCGGGATACACCTTCCCTGCATCGGTCTTGCCGCGGTACCTCGAGCGCGTCGCGCCGCGGGTCCGTGCCATGCTCGCAAGCCAAGGGGTGCGGAACGGCATGATGTTCATGCAGTGCATAGTACGCGACAGCCTGCCCTTCGTCTATGACATCGGGTATCGCCTCACGGGCAGCCTTGAGCACCACATCACTAGTGCCGTCGCGGGGTACAGCCCCATGGACATGTTGCTGCACTTCGCCGTGACGGGAAAGATGACCGACGACCTGGCGATATGGGAAAAGGTCGAGAAGGGTCTGTACGCCCCCGCCTACAACGTCTCCTGCCTCATGTCACCGGGGACGATCCATCATTTCGATGGGCTCGAAGAGCTGTCTGCCGACCCTTCTGTCATCACGTATGTGAAGGCGCATGTCGAGGGCGAGTCTTTACCTCCCGAGGCGCGTGGGGAGCTGAGGCAGATTGCGTTGCGCGTCCTTGGCGCGGTTGACAGCCCTCGAGACCTCGAGCCTGCTATGGAGCGCGTGCAGGCTGCAGTGCGAATCGCCTCTGCGGATGGCGAGGATCTCATGCTTCCCGGCCTTGAGGCCGTCGACTTCCAGGGAAACATCTTGGCTGATGGTGGTGCTTAGCATGGAACGCATTGAAGCAAAGCATGTTCTTGTTACTGGGGCCGGGGGCTTTCTGGGCAGGAACCTGGTGCCCGAACTCGTGAGGCGCGGCCATGTGGTGTACGCGGTCACGTCGAAGGATGGGCAAGAGCTGCGTGCAGGCGGTGTTGCGGACCTGGTGCCCAGTCGCGACTTCAATGTCATCGCCAGGCTGCTCGATGAGACCGATGTGTTTATCAACTGCGCCTTTCCACGTAACGTCGACGGGTACAGGCTAGCGGATGGGATGAATTACTTGCAGAAGCTCTTCTCGGTTGCCGGAGGGTCTCGCGTGGGGGCGGTGGTGAACATCTCATCCCAGAGCGTCTACAGCAAAACAAGGACGGAACCCGCACAGGAGGATACCCCTGTTTGCCTCGAGGGTGAGTATGCTGTCGCCAAATACGCTTCTGAGCAGCTGCTTGATGCGTACTGCACGGATATCCCGCATACCAACGTTCGTTTGGCATCGCTTATCGGGCCGGGATTTGACCAGCGTGTTGTGAATAAGTTGACGTGTGCGGCCATCAAAAGTGGGCGAATAAATCTTCGTGGTGAGAATCGTATTTTCGATTATATGGACGTGATTGATGCAGTCGGTGCTCTGACATGCCTGGTGGAGACCGAGCCAACTTGTTGGAACAGAATTTATAACGTGAGCTCCAATCATCCAAGGAGCCTGGTCGATCTCGCCAACGGGGTTGCTGCTGCTTTGCGAAAAAAGGGAAAGCCGTGTGAGATTGTAATAGAGAATCTGAACTCGACTGAACAATCTTCTGCGCTCGATGCGACTGCCTTCATGGACCAGTTCGCATGGCACCCGGTTCGCTCGATTGCTGCAACGCTAGACGTGATAGTAATCGATGCCATTTCAAAGGAATATCACGCTGACGGCGTGGAGTGACTTATGTGTGAAAAGAAAATCAGTGTAGTCGTACCCGTTTTCAATCCACCTCTCTCAAGTCTTCGAAGATGTATTGCAAGCATATACGCCCAGGACGGACCTGAGTTTGAGCTGATTATGGTGGATGATGGGAGCGTGCCTGAAATTGCGCGGGAGCTTGATGAGGTGGCGGCCTCGCATACAAATGCCCGGGTGATACATCAATCGAATCACGGAGTTTCATGCGCCCGAAATGTCGGGACATCTGCAGCGCATGGTGACTTCCTGTTTTATGTCGATTGCGACGACGAGGTTGTTCCCGGGTGCTTTGTAGAGGGGATGGACGTTGCTGAAAGAACGTGTGCCGACATTGTTTACGGCTATGTTCTTCATGACCCCGAAAAACATGGCAACTGTGAGCGCATGACTTCTTGCGATTGCGAGTCTGTTGAAGTTGCTGTCGACGAGCTTCTGATGTTTCATCTGAAGGGTTCGAGCAGCAATACCGATTTGTGTCCGCAAAAGGGGGTTCTCGACGTCAAGGTGGGGCCCATTGCCCGATTTGTCAAGCGGGAACTTGCTGTCCAGGTGTCTTTTCCGACGGATGTCACCATGAGCGCAGACACAATTTGGAATATCGGTCTTCTGCTTAAAGCCCGGCGGGCTGTTGTTGTACGCTCAACATGGTACCTGTATTGGTTCACAGAGGGGTCTGCCGTCAACAAATATCGTAGTGAATGTGCCGAAGAGGCCGTCCTTGCCATGGGCGCGCTTAAGGAGACGATGAGGCCCAAAGAACTGGAGGTCTTTTTGTCTGGATTCATCAACAGGGGCGTCGGCGAATTGAATCGAATCGCAAGGATGTACGCAAGGCCGGAATGCCACCTAACGGGACGGGAAAAGCGACAGAAACTATCAGGTGCCTACACTACCATATTCTCTGGCTGGAGTTTTGCAAAACTTTTAACGTCGTGTGACAATTTCGCAACTGTGATTAAAGTGATTCTATGCAGGACGGGATTGAGCTTACCGGTCTTCAAACTGATTTGCGTCAAAGGGGTTGCGTAGTCCATGGTGCGCATTTCCGAAGCCGATAGCAAGGCTATTCATCATCCAAGGCACACGGGCAAGGTCGCCCTCATAGCAGGGGCTCTCATTATATTTCTCCGCGTGTTTGCTTACCAGCTCTTTCCGGAAGCTGTTGCGAACAGCATGTTTTTCCTTGGGATCCTGTTCCTGCTGGCATATTGCTTCGTAAACAGAAGAAACTTCCTTAAGCAGCATGTCCGCTGCTTGCTTTGGGTTGTTCCATCGGTTTGCATCTTGGCTAACTGCATATTGCTTGGAAAGCCTACTTGGTCTCTTGCGCTTCTCCTGCTCGCCGTCTTGGCTCTGGTCGTTTTTTCGTCGAGTACTGATTGGATAGGACCCTTCTACTTTGTTCTGGTGTCTGTTTTGGCGGTTTTCGCGATTGCTACCGTTGTGCTATTTCTTTTTCCAGACTTGTATCCTCCGATTAAAGCTGCCTTTTTTATCGGATATCATGGAGCAACAGGTTACCAATCTGGACTGACAACACATTATAGTATAAATGGATCTTTGGCTGCGTTAGGGTTCGTTCTCTCGGCATGCGGATTATTGTTCGGAAATAAGGATGGCATGGCAAAGAAGTTCTGGCTTCTCGTTGTCTTATTATTTTTCGGCGCTCTTCTTCTCACTGCAAAACGGGGGCCACTTCTTTCGGCCGCTATTGCGATTTTTTTGGCTTTTTTCGTCTCCGATTCTAAAGGCAAGCTGTCGAAGTTTGTGCTTACAGCAACTGTGGTGATGTGCGGAATTCTCGTTCTTGCAACTTTCATACCTCAGATTGGCGAGGTTTTTGACAGGTTTGCTATCATAGTCGATAACGGTACTCTGGAAGAAGCCACGTCTGGGCGCACGAATATCTGGGCTCTCGCCGTAGCTGATTGGTGTGCGAATCCCGTTTTTGGAATCGGATGGGGGCGTTTTGTCTATACCTACCCAAGCGGGACTTTGTCAGTATCCCTTGCGCATAACGAGCTTTTGCATACGTTAGCTACGGTTGGGGTCGTTGGCAGTTTGTTTCTGGTGGTTGCCGAAATTTATTCCCTGTTCTTTACGCTCAAGATCGTGAAGGGTGTCTCCTCGGATTGCCCGTTTCGGATTTACCTCTATGCATCGTTCGCGGTTCAGATCTTAACCCTCTTCTATGGCTATACGTCGGGCGGCATTGTGGAGCTTGAATACATAGTGGTTCCATACCTGTTCGCTATCGCGATTGTTTTTTCTATTGCGAACTGTGTTTCACCTCAATCTTCTCATCTGAGGGGGCGCTATCATGTCATGTAGTTACAATGGTCGTAAAGCTGCAATCATCACTCTTTGTGGTAAGTTCAATTACGGAAATCGACTGCAAAATCATGCAGTTAACATGTTGCTCGAGTCTCGTGGATTGGCGGTTGATACGATTGCCTATCCAAAACCAATCAGGAGGAGAGCAACCGAGGCCTTGAAGCGTTTTTGTGGGCGTGCGGGTAGCCCAGAAGACGTTATGTCCGATGAGAGGAGGGTGCGTTTCGACTGTTTTGATGAAAACCTCACATTTCGTCATGTGTCGAAGCCTTTAGAGATTGTTGAAAACTATGATTTGATTGCTATAGGTAGCGATCAGGTATGGAATCCAAATTTCGCTAATTTAAAGTTTACACTTGGAGCTAGTTACCCCCCCGGCAAGATATTGACAGTTTCGCCCAGTTTCGGAATTGGGGAACTGCCAGATAAAATGAAGGGCCTTTATTCTGGGGTACTTTCGGAGATCGTCGATATTTCAGTACGAGAGCCGTCTGGGGCCGCCCTAATTAAAGGCTTGACGGGGAAAGATGCGCTTGTGACGGTTGATCCGACGCTTGCGATTGAGCCTGACAAGTGGAGGGATTTGGCGGATGGTTCGCTGAATCCAAAGCAGTCGTTCGTGTTTGCGTACGTTCTTGGTCAGAAGGACGCGGCGCAGGAGCAGGCTATCCGACAGGCATGCAAGGCGTATTGCGCGCAGCCTGTTATATTGGGTACAAACAGAGGATCGAGTAATGTAGAGCCAGGACCTTCTGAGTTCATATCATTGATTGATAACGCTGCTTGCGTCGTAACGGACTCTTTTCACGCTTCGGCATTTTCAGCTATGCTTGGAACCCCTTTGGTCATTTTGCGTAGGAATGAAGCGCGTGACTCGTTTTCGAGGCTTCAGAATCTCGTTGACATGTTTTGTCTTGATGAGGCTGTCTATAACGGAAGTATAGACGTCATAGATCCCCGAGTTCTCTATGGGGACATTGAGCAGCTGATCGAAAAGCAAAAGCTCAGTTTTATTAGCCACCTTGATGCTAGCCTCGAGCGTATTTTGGGGTGATATGGGGTTGATTAGCCAACGCAAGGTCGGGGCAATCCTCGGCTACGCGAACATAATCGTCAAGAACCTGGTAAACCTGGTCTACACGCCGATGCTGCTGGCGTTCGTGGGACAGGCCGACTATGGCGTTTTCCAAACGGCGAACTCGTTCGTGTTTTCGCTGACGCTTCTTACGTTTGGATCCTCAAATGCCTATATCCGCTTTTATACCTCGAAGAAAGAACATGGCACTGAAGAGGATGTCAGGAATCTTAATGGCATATACCTTGCGATTTACATCGCCATCAGCGCAGTTGCCTTGGCTCTCGGTCTTCTCTTAGCGAGAAATGTGGGGATGTTTTTCTCCAGCAGTTTTACGTCCGAGGAGGTGGGGCTCGCCGGTACGCTTATGACGATTATGGCGGTGAACGTGGCGGCGACGCTGCTCTCCACAGTGTTTGACGCCTACGTCATGGCCCACGAGCAGTTCAAGTTCCGGCAGACGCGCCAGATGTTCACCACCCTGGCGACACCTGGAATCGCTTTCATCTTGCTCAATCTTGGCATGGGGGTGGTCGGCGTCGCGCTGGCGCAACTAGTGGTCACGCTGACGCTGTTCGCCCTCAACGTGCGTTTCGCCGTGTTGAAGCTTGGCATGCGGTTCAGCCTGCGGCGGTTCGACAGGGCCCTGTTCCGCGCCATGGCTGCGTTCAGCGGGTGGATTTTCATCAACCAGGTTTGCGACTTGGTGAACCAGAGCGTGCCGAACATTCTGCTGGGTGCGCTGACGAACGCCGCGACGGTGTCCGTTTTCGCGGTCTCCATACAGATACGAAACGTATTCATTTCGCTCTCCACCGTCATATCGAGCGTATTTATTCCCAAAATCAACCGCATTGTTGCCACCTCGGACGATAACGTCGAGCTGACGCACCTCATGACCCGCGTCGGGCGCTATCAGATGGTGCTTTTTTGTTGGGTCTACGGCGGGTTTGTGGTTCTTGGTCGCTTCTTTGTCGAGCGATGGGCCGGTACTGACTTCGCCGATGTCTACTGGCTCGTTCTTGTCATGACCGCGCCGCTGGCCATCCCACTTGCCCAGAACACGGGTATAGAGATTCAGCGCGCCAAAAACATGCATCGGACGCGTAGTGTGGCCATGTTGCTCATGGCCGGGCTCAACGTTGTTGTCACTGTGGTTGCGTCGCCGGCTATCGGTTACTGGGCTCCTGCGATTGGCTACGTTGCAGGCATCGCCCTTTGCAACGGTGCGTTTATGAACTGGTATTACCAGAGAAGGGTGGGGCTCGACATGCTTTACTTCTGGCGCAGAAACTTACCAGTGCTGTTTGCCGGAGTCGTCATCACCGCCGTCTGCCTTGCGGGTACGATGGTTATTCCTGTTAGCGGATGGCCCACATTCTTCGCGTGGGGTGCCGCCTACAGTATTTTCTTTGCTTTTGCCCTGTGGTTCGCCGTGTTTACGAGGGGGGAGCGCGCTGCTGTTGCGTCTCGCCTTCCATTCTTCAGGTGAGATTTGCCATGGCTGCTATCGAAAAGTTTCCGAAGGTCGCCTCTCTGGGCGACGCATGCTGTGGATGTGGTGCGTGCGCCGCGCGCTGCCCTAAAGCTTGTATATCGATGAAGCCGGATGCTTGGGGTTTCTCGCATCCTCAAATAGATGAGTCCGTCTGCGTCGGTTGTGGCGCGTGTGACACCGCGTGCCCGGCGATGAATATCCCCGGTGAGGACGGCTGCGAGTCTGCTCTCTGGGCGAAAGCGCGCGACGAGGGGCTGCTCGATCGCGCGTCGTCAGGGGGTGTATTCGGACTGATAGCCAAGGAGGTGCTTTCGCACGGCGGTGTGGTTGTTGGCGCGGCATGGAAGGACGACTGTCGCGAGCTGCGCCACGTGGTTGTGGAGGATGAATCGGGCCTTGACGCCGTCATGCGCTCCAAATACGTTCAGAGTTCGGTCGGTCGCGAGATCTACAAGGGCGTTCGCGATGTTCTGCGGAATGGCCGTCCGGTGCTTTTTGCTGGCACTGCGTGCCAGGTGGCGGGTGTCCGTTCGTATCTAGGGAATCTTGCGGATTCCGATCTCTTTCTCGGTGTAGATGTCATTTGTCACGGCGTGCCGTCACCTGCGCTCTGGAAGCGGTGGCTCGGTTACGTTGAGACTTGTGACCGAGGTGAAATTTACACAGTAAACTTCCGGAGTAAGATAACCGGATGGCTATCTTACTCCGTTATGTATAAGTATATAACGGAGCAAGATAGCGCTTCGCGCTTCTCTGCGAACAGATTCGCCGATGACTGGTATATGAGAGCGTTCCTACGGAACGCCTCTCTTCGTCCCTCGTGCTTGGCATGCCCGTCCAAGCGTTGCTGCGGATCCGATATTACGCTCGGCGACTTCTGGGGAATCCAACGGCAGCACCCAGAGGTGTCTATCGAGGGCGGCGTGTCGGCAGTCATCTGCAACACGGACAAGGGCGCGAGGGTGATTTCCTCTATCCCCTCAGACACCATGGATTCCGGCGCTTCCTCTCTCGACAAGGTGGCCGCCGGCAACTCCGCCCTGGTCAGCTCAGTACAGCCCTACTCAGATCGCGACGCCTTCATGGCGGCCGTCGCGGACGGCGCATCCATCCCTGATATGATGCGCCGATGGAGCTTCGAGCCCACGCTCAAGCAAAAGCTTCTCTCCAAAGCCAAGGGCGCTGCCAAGCGCCTGCTGGGGAGGGCGTGATCGTGGCCGGTAAGAAAGACCTCTACATCCAGGCAGTTCGCGGACTTGCCATCGCTGCCGTCGTTCTCATTCACTGCTTGCCGCAGGAAGCGGCGTCGGTCACCTTGCGGCCGTTCCTTAACTTTGCGGTGGCTGCGTTCGTCTTCTTGTCTGGATACTTAACTCCGAGGGAGAAGGCAGCGGACGCGGATACCTTTTTGCGGCGCCGCCTCGGCAAGATAGCCGCGCCTTATGTAGTTTGGACGATTCTCTACCTTGTTGCGAGGGGTGCGTTCGCTCCACTGACCGTGCTGACCGCGTTTGTCGTCGGGGGGTCGGCGCAACTCTACTACCTCGTCGTCTACCTGCAACTCGTGCTGTTGACGCCGTTGCTTTTTCGCTTGCTTGGCCAGCCAGTCGTGCGCGCAGCGCTCTATGCAGTCACGCCATTGACTCTTTGTGTGCGATACGCGCTGTCCGTTGTGGGAATCTCGCTGCCTATTCAGGCGTTCTGCGGGTTTACCTGCTGGGGCTCGAATGGCGCGGTCGCATCGGGCCGTGGCTGCGTAGCCGGGGTGTTGGTGCACGCCATACGCTTGTTGCATTGGCGGCTTGTCTTGCTCTGCAGGAGCTGGAGGGTTTTGCATGGTTCTTCGCCGGCAACTACGACCTCGCCACCACGCAGCTCAAGGTCACAAGCCTGCTTTCATCGACGTGCGCGTGTGCGTTCATAGCCTCTGTTGGCGGATCTGCTCGTCAGCGGCTTGTGTCGTGCAGGCCGCTTGTGCACCTAGGTAGTGTCGTCACGAGATGTGGAGCCAAAGTGAAAGGCAGCGTATCTG
>CAZLKG010000038.1:0-11774 GCA_964560045.1 uncultured Slackia sp. | reverse complement strand
TGATGGGAAACATTCGCTTGGGGAGGCGCGACGCATCGGATGCCGAAGTGTTGGCTGCCGGCAAGGCGGCCAACTGCGATAGCTTTGTCTCCCGCCTACCACAAGGCTATTTGACTTCTGTGGGCGAAAATGGATCCAGGCTTTCGGGCGGCGAACGCCAGCGCCTCTCCATCGCTCGCGCGCTGCTTAAAGATGCGCCCGTGGTGCTCCTTGATGAGGCCACGGCCTCTCTCGATGTGGAGAATGAGACCGAGGTACAACGAGCGCTCTCCCGCCTGCTCGCAGGCAGAACCGTGATCGTAATAGCCCACCGCATGCGTACCGTCATGGCGGCGGATTGCGTGGTGGTGCTTGATGGAGGCCGTGTAGTGGAAAAGGGAAGCCCTGCCAAACTTATGGAGGAAGGGGGGTTGTTTGCCCGCATGGTGAGCCTACAGCGTGAAAGCGCAGAATGGACGATTTAGTCGGGGCGCTAAGGTAGTCGTGTTTTCTGCTTATTTTCGGCAACCTTCATGCCCGTTCGGTAACGAAACGCAATGGACACTCTCTCACGGGGAGGTTTTTCTATCATGGAGTTCTGCGGTACGCTCGGGGTGTACCGCAGAGCGTTTCTGGCGAAACATATGCGAGGTGTCCGAGCTTGGGAGGCTTCATGAGTTCTGTTTCGGAGCCGATGCGCCCCACGTATGCGACGGGTGACTTCACTGTGCAGGCGGGAGGTTCCCCATCTTCTGCCTTTGTAGTCAAGGTTCATAGCGCCGAGAAATCGGCAGCTTCTTCATCGCAGAACAAGACAAAGAAAGCACCATCTTCATCCAAAAAGGCTTCCAAAAGCACTCGCCTGGGTGCAAGGCGTCTGATGAAGGCTGCGTATGACCCGCTGCGTCGGGCGATGGGCGTGCGCTTGCGCACAAAGGGCGGAATACTGGGCACACGACGTGCGGCGCTCGGAAAAGCATCTTTCGCAGATCGCATCCGTCGCAACGCTACAGCGGATGAAATGGCGCTCGTTGCATCGGTTGAGGTGGAAGCTGATCATGTTGCAGCGCTTGAAGCACTCCTGCGCGAATCGCTGCAGAAATATCAGGCGGCTATGCGTCAGATGGAAGTGCGCTTCGAGGTGTTGGATCGCGATCTCAGCTTGAAGAAGAATCGCAACCCCATCCACCACATTGAGTCGCGTGTGAAAAAACCTGCGAGCATCTTTGAGAAGCTGCAGCGCCAGGGCTTTCCCGTGAGTATTGAGAGCATGGAGGCCAATCTGTTCGACATCGCAGGCGTGCGCATTATCTGTTCCTATGTCCACGATGTGTACGGCCTGCTTGATCTGCTGAAAAAACAGGACGATCTTCAAATTGTCACCATAAAGGACTACATCGCCACCCCCAAGCCCAACGGCTATCGAAGCCTACATGCGATCGTGCGCATTCCCGTGTATTTCATGGACAAGAAAGAAATGGTGCCGGTGGAGGTACAGCTGCGCACCATAGCCATGGACTTCTGGGCGAGTCTTGAACACAGCCTGAAGTACAAAGCGGTGCGCGAGGTGCAGGGCATTGATGCCTCCGATGAGCTCAAGGACTGCAGCCGCATCATCGAAGACGTGGAGGCGCGCATGCAGATTCTCGCCCGCGCACTCGAAGCGGAGGACTAACAACCTTTGGCGTGGGTGCGCCTGAGGGCGTGAACGAGAAGAAGTAAATTCGAAACGCAACCTCTTCACCTCTCTTTATCCCTCTTTATCCCAACCGTGCATCCTTCGTGGGCGCGATCCTCACCGCGACAAAGTGCAGTACAATAACTCCGAGTTATTGCTGGCGTTGTAGCGCATGCAGCGCCTGATTACCCTTTACTCAGATAGGAGTGCAATCCATGAAGGCTTTGATTCCTGCGGCGGGCATGGGTACACGCTTCCTTCCCGCCACCAAGGCTCAGCCCAAGGAGATGCTTCCTGTGGTGGATCGCCCGGTCATCCAATACGTGGTGGAAGAGGGCCTCGCTTCCGGTGCCGATGAGGTGGTCATCATCAATAGCCGCACGAAAAGCTCCATTGAGAAGCACTTCTCGCCCGATCCGGAGCTTGTGGCTGCGCTGCGCGCCTGCGGCAAGGATGCCTATGCCAACGAGGTGGAGCGCACAGGATCCCTCCATGTATCCTACGTCTATCAGGATGAACCCTTAGGTCTTGGACATGCCATCCACTGCGCAGCCGGCAAAACGGGCGATGAGCCATTTTTCGTGTTGTTGGGCGACGTGTTGGTTCCTGACAATCATGTGTGCCCCAGAATGCTCGAGATCTCACGCGAGCATGGCGGAGCTAGCGTGATAGCCGTGCTGCCCGTGCCTGACGATCAGGTGAGTCGCTTCGGCATCATCGATGGCGTGCAGGTCGAAGACGGGGTGTGGAAGGTAGGCGGTCTCGTTGAAAAGCCCGCTCTTGAAGATGCACCATCAAACCTCTCGGTGTTCGGGCGCTATCTGCTCTCTTCGCGCGTCATGGAACTTCTGGCCGACGCTAAGCCCACCGTGGGTGGAGAGATTCAACTCACCGATGCGCTCGATGCCATACTCAAAGAAGAAGAAATGTATGCCCTTGTCATCAACGAGGGGGACGGCTTTGATACCGGCACGCCGGAAAGTTGGCTGGAGACAAACAGCATTCTGTTTGCGCGTAAACAGAAGTGATGGAAGGGAAATGTTTGCCTGTTTTTGGACGTGCGGCGACGATGGGAGATATCGGACTTTTCGGCGGCAGGTGAGGATGGCGGAACATGGGGTTTAATGCGTTTGGCGCCCAGGGTGCCTCGACAGGGCGAGACGTGCAGGAGTTCTTGCGCACCGCACGCAATCGCTCCGATGCGCAGATGCGCGATGTTGCTGGGCCGAGAGAGTTCTCCAAAGAAGCCCTTTCCAGGATTGAGGGGCCTATGAGGCGCTGGTCGTGGGTTGAGGTGAACCTTTCCGCCATTCGCAACAATATTGCCGTGGTCAGGCGTCGCTTGACGCCAGGCTGCCGTCTTATGGGTGTGGTCAAGGCCGACGGTTATGGGCACGGAGCCATCGCAGTGGCACGTACGGCGCTTTCCGCAGGTGCCACACAACTTGGCGTGGCTACTGTCAACGAGGGTGTTGAGCTGCGCGAGGCCGGCATCAGTGCGCCTATTTTGGTGCTGTCCCAGCCGCCAGCCTCAGCGGTTCCCGTCCTGCTTGCGAATCGTCTCATGCCTGCGATCTATACCCCCGAATTCGCCATCGCCTATGCAGAAGAGGCCGATGCTCACGGGATTCGCGCTCCCTTCCATCTGGCTATAAACACCGGGATGAACCGCATCGGGGTTCGTTTCGATGAGGCGGTGGACTTTTTGCGCCAGATATGTTTTCACCGTGCGCTTTCGCAGGAGGGCACGTTCACGCATTTCGCCACGGCTGACTGCACAGAGACGCTTGATTTCAACATGCAGCTTCTTCGCTTCAGGGACACGATTGCGGCCATACGTTCGCTCGGTATCGACCCGGGGCTTGTGCATTGCACCAATTCCGCATCCATCCTGCGATACCCTGACACACATTTTGACATGGCACGCTTAGGCATTTCCATGTACGGTTACCATCCGTGTCCCGAGACGCGCGGACAGTTCGATCTGCACCCCGCGATGAGTGTGCATGCGCGCATCACCGCCGTCAATGCGCCTCCCATGGGTGAAGGTGTGAGCTATGGCATGAATTACCGCAGTCCCGGATCGGTAAAGATATGTGCCGTCCCCGTGGGTTACGCTGATGGTTATGCTCGTGCGCTTTCGGGTCGTGCCTCGATGGTCTATGGCGGGAGTCTGTGCCGGCAGGTGGGTAATATCTGTATGGATCAGTGCATGTTCGAGGTGGATTTGCGCAGCCATAAAAACCAACGTCGCCTCGATCCACAGGTGGGAGATGAGGTTTTGCTGGTGGGCTCTCAAGGTGGGGCGTCGGTGGGCATTGAGGATCTATCCGATATGCTGGGCACTATTCCACACGAGGTGTGCTGCGCACTCTCGCTGCGCATGCCCCGGGTCTACGTAAGATAGGGAGGTGCTCGGTGCGTGCTAATCCTCTCTGCTCCAAGCCATCTTTCAATTTCGTGTCGTTTACGGTACGGATGCGTTCGGCGCGTATGTCTGCGTAAGGAAGAAGGTTCGTTTTGACCATCGTAAACGACCGTTTCAAGACCATCGCACCTGTGGGTAGCGAGACCCAGGCTCAGCTTTTGGACATGATTGCCAAGCGCGTGGAGGCATGTCGGCTGTGTTGTCTGTGTGAGGGACGCACCAACACGGTGCCGGGCCACGGCAATCCCGAGGCTCGCGTGATGCTTGTAGGGGAGGCTCCCGGCAAAAACGAGGATCTGCAGGGCAGACCGTTTGTGGGAGCGGCAGGTACCTATCTCACCGAGCTTTTGGGCTGCGCTGGACTTACGCGCGAAGAGGTGTTCATCGCCAACGTACTCAAGTGTCGCCCACCTTTGAATCGTGACCCTCAGCCTGACGAAATCAGCCTATGTGCGCCGTTTTTGCGCGATCAGGTGCGCGCTATTGGCCCCGAGTACATCGTAACTATGGGAAACTTCGCCACCAAATTCATCCTGCGCACCGATTGTGGCATCACCAGGCTGCGCGGGCGACTAGAGCGCACGGGGCGTTTCAAGGTGTTTCCCGTGTTTCATCCGGCAGCTGCCATCTACGATCGCGCCAAGCGCGAATCGCTGGAAGGGGAT
The DNA here is from genome assembly GCA_964560045.1 of uncultured Slackia sp. Lineage (GTDB taxonomy): Bacteria > Actinomycetota > Coriobacteriia > Coriobacteriales > Eggerthellaceae > Slackia. The sequence continues at coordinate 7,024 of CAZLKG010000038.1, read as the reverse complement.
TTTCGCACGTTGGGTGGCCTTCTGCGCTCCGGCGTCTCATATGCTCCGCATACCCAAGCACCCGCATGAACCAGCCCTATTCCTATAGATAGAAACGAGCCTCATTTTGGCCGAAGAGAGCTTTGATCCCAAAAAATACCTACAGCAAGGGGCGTGGCGCGGTATGAAGCTGGGTCTGCATCGCACCGAAGAGCTGCTTGAGCGGCTGGGCCGCCCGCAAGATTCTCTGCGCATCGTTCATGTGGCGGGCACCAACGGCAAGGGATCCACCTGCGCGTTCATGGCGAGCATTCTTCAGGCGGCGGGTTATCGCACCGGCCTTTTCACCTCTCCCTATATCCTGCGCTTCAACGAGCGCATGCAGGTGAACAATACGGACATCTCGGATGCCGAGCTTTATGAGGTGGCGCTCGCCGTGCGAAACGCGGCAGAGGCAATGGATGAGCACCCTACGGCCTTCGAACGGACCACCGTTGCAGCGCTTCTATATTTCGCACGCGCAGGCTGCGATATGGTGGTGTTTGAAGTGGGTCTGGGAGGGCGGCTTGACTCCACCAACGTGGTGAACCCCCTGCTCTGTGCCATCACCCCTATCTCGCTCGACCATACGCATATATTGGGGGATACCATTGAGGCGATTGCCGCAGAGAAGGCCGGAATCATCAAGGAGGGCGTGCCCGTGGTGTGTGCGGCGCAAGTCAAAGAGGCTGAGCGAGTGATTCGCAATCGTGCCCAAGAGGTGCACGCACCCGTGATAATGCCGCGCTTCGAGCGTATTTGCGCCCATGCAGAGGGGTTTCATCGGGTGTTTTCCTATGATGGCATAGATGTACGCCTTCGGCTTGCCGGTGTGTACCAGCCGTCAAACGCTGTGCTCGCCATTGAGATGGCGCGACTTTTGCGTGTGTGCGGGTGCGACATTCCTGATGCGGCCATTATATCCGGCCTTGAAACCACCTTTTGGAGGGGGCGTTTTGAGGTGGTAAGTGAGAGTCCTGCTGTGATTGTGGACGGCGGTCATAATACAGAGGGTGCGCGGGTATTGGCGGCGTCGCTGCGGGAGTATTTCTCCCGGGGTAGTGTGAACTTCGCCATGAGTGTGTTGCGTGACAAGAACTATCGCGCCATGCTCGGCGAACTCGTGCCCACAGCGCGCAGGTTTTTTTGTTTTGAACAGGCTGACAATGAGCGTGCTCTCCCTGCTGTGAGCCTGGCGCAGTCCGTGTGTGAAGTAGCGAGCTATCGTGAAATCTCTGCCGAGCTTCAATTTGTTCGTGGTAACTGGCGACAGTCGATTGCTCACAATGCTGACCGGCATCAGGTTAGTATTGATGGCCAAACAAGGCTGGAAGTATACGTATGCGAGGGCGTGGAGCAGGCTGTTTGTGGGGCGCGAGATGCAGCCGCTTTGGACGGAGAGACGGGCGTTGCCTGCTGCTTCGGCTCGCTCTACGCCATCGCCGATGTCATGAAGGCTTTGGGTAAGGGCTAGGGCAAGGGCTGGGAGCCTTTTGCCACGATCTCCTTTGTTATTACGTTTATTACGTTTATTACGTTTGTTGTTGCCGCAACCTCGTTTGTCGTGGGAATGTGACGGGGATGTAAATTAGTTCGACTAACTAAGTAATATCGCTATACTTGTCCGTCGACATGAGAAGTGACCTATAGATTGCAATTTCTAAGGAAGCATCATGACCGAGATGACTGCCGCCCACCGCGAGGTAAACGACCTCTTGGTGGAGACCTTCAACAGCATTCTACGCGTCGAGGAAGACGTGCTCAAAAACCGTTTGACCAAGGGGCTTACCATTTCCGAAATCCATACGATTCATGCGGTGGGACTGTGTGATTCCAGCCCCATGAACGTGGTGGCATCGCGTCTCGGCGTGACGCTCGCCACGCTCACGGCCTCGATGAACAAGCTCGTTTCTAAGGGCTTCGTCGAGCGTGTTCGCTCCGAAGAGGATCGTAGATTGGTTCTGGTTTCGCTTACGTCGATGGGACGGGCGGCATATCGCGCCCACGAGCTGTTCCACCGCCAGTTGGTCGATACGGCGCTCTCCGAGCTTACTCCCGAAGAGGAAGACGTGTTCTTACGGGCGCTTCTCAAAATCAAGAGGTTTTTCGAAAAACGGGAAGAACTCAAATTTGCAGACAAGGCAGCAGGTTAGATGCCCTCTTTGTCAGCCGCTTACATGTGTGCTGTTCGCAACGGCGAGGTGCTGTGTGGCGCGCGAAGTGCCTCTCATCTGCGATGAGGCTTCGCACTTGACTTCGCATTTGACCCGACCCGATTCGATTCGATCTGTTCTGGCCCATTGCAGCCCGCAGTATTATTGTTTGGAGGTAACGTTTTGAAAACCCGTGTAACTGAATTGCTTGGCACCGAACTGCCCGTCATACAGGGTGCCATGGCGCGCATCGCTGACGGCAAACTTGCCGGATCGGTTTCGGCCGGTGGTGGCTTAGGGATCATTGCGTGCGGTGGCGCTCCGCTCGATTGGGTGGAGGAACAGGTGGGCATAGCCCGCAGCATCGCAGGTAGTGCCCCCATCGGGGTTAACGTGATGCTGATGGATCCCAATGCTGCTGAGTTGGCCGAGCTTGTGGCGCAGCTTCGTGTGGACGTGATCACAACCGGAGCCGGAAGTCCTTCCACCTTCATCGGGCGCTGGAAAGAGGCGGGTGCCAAAGTCATTCCTGTGGTTGCATCCTCAGCACTTGCTGCGCGCATGGAGCGTTGTGGTGCGGATGCCGTGGTGGCTGAGGGTTGTGAGTCGGGAGGTCATATCGGCGAGCTGACCACGATGACCCTTGTGCCTCAGGTGTGTGATACCGTGTCCATTCCCGTGATAGCTGCTGGCGGCATTGCCGATGGACGCGGCGTGGCAGCGGCATTTGCCTTGGGTGCCGAAGGCGTGCAGGTAGGCACGCGCTTTCTCACGGTTGAAGAATGTAGCGTAGCTGATGCCTACAAGGAGCGTATCCTTAAAGCCAAGGACTCCGATACGGTGGTTACTGGTCGTGGCAGCGGACATGCGGTGCGCGGCTTGAAGAACAAATGGGCGCGCACCGTTCGCAAGCTGGAGGAATCCGGTATGGACGCAGATGAGATGGAGCGCTACTACATAGGATCGCTGCGCCGTGCCGTTGAGGGCGATGTTGATAATGGATCTATGATGGCAGGGCAGGTGGCCTGTCTGGTACATGAGCGCAAAACCGCTGCCGAAGTGCTGCGCGAACTTGTATGGGAGGGTCAAGGACTCTCGGCTCTGGATCTGCAGGGGCGTGCCCACGCTAGCGCCCTTCGTGTTCTCAAGAGGGCCTAACATGGGCACCCTCGCATTGTTGCTCTCGGGTCAGGGGGCACAGAAGCCCGGTATGGGGGCGCATCTTCTGGAGATCCCTGAGGCGCGCGAGGTGTTCGATATCGCATCTGCTGTATTTGGTTTCGATGTGGCACACACCTGCCTTCATGCCAAATCGGAGTATCTGAATGACACCGCTGTTGCCCAGCCTGCTATGTGTACTTGTTCGGTTGCGAGTGCCATTGCCTTGAAAGTGGCCGGTGTCGTTCCTCATTATGTGACCGGGTTTTCGCTGGGACAGATAGGTGCGCTTGCGGTGTCGGGTATGACCAGCGTTGAAGATGCGTTTCGCATCGCGGCCTTCCGGTCGCGCGCGATGGCCCGTGCCGCCGCCCGTCGCGACGGCGCGATGTGCGCCCTCATAGGCGGTGAAGTCTCTGAGGTAGAAGAGCTATGTGCCCTTCTCGCCCAAGATGAGGTACTGGTGCCCGCCAACTACAACTCGCCCGGGCAGATTGTCATCTCAGGTGATCGCAGCGCAGTGCTGCGGGCGCAAGAAGCCTGGCTTGAGCGACCCGGGCATCGCGCGAAGATGCTTGCCACTACGGGGGCGTTTCACAGCCCGCTCATGCGCCCCGCAGCAGATGAACTTGCGGGCTTTCTGTCCGACATGGCGTTTTGTGATGCGCAGGTGCCACTTATCTGCAACGTGGACGCCCGCCCGCTTGCTGCTTCCGAGGCCGCCGATCATCTGGTTCGCCAGATTGTGAGTCCCGTGCTTTTCGAGCAGAGCGTGCGATGGGCTCTTGGGCAGGGCGCGGATACCTTCGTTGAATGTGGCATCGGCGGGGTCTTGGTAGGTCTCGTGCGGCGCATCGATAGGGATACCACCCGCTTCAAGGCCGAGTCGGCGGAAGATATCGCCGCCGTGAGAGAGCATCTGAGCTCCTAAATGGCTGCTTGGGCTGCTTGGGGCATCTGAGCACTTGATTTTGCGCTTGGACATCATGAGATAAAGCTCCTGAACAGGGATAGGCCGACAGCGACGAACAGGTATGTGAAGGCCAAACAAGTATGAGAAGGCAGTCGTTTTGAGAGGGAGGTTATGTATGGATAGTGGTGTGAAGGGTTGTGCGGTCGTGACAGGTGGCTCGCGCGGCATCGGGCGCGCGGTGTGTGAAGCCCTCGCTGCAGCGGGTCACGACGTGGTGGTGAACCACTCCCATGCTGCAAGCCGGGAAGCCGCCGAGGAGACGGCAAAGCATCTGCGCGATACCTACGGGGTGAACGCGCTTGCCATCCAGGCCGATGTCTCCGTATTTGATGAGGCTCAAAAGCTGATCGACGTTGCGGCAGAGCATCTTGGTCCGGTTGCCGTACTGGTGAACAACGCCGGCATCACGCGTGACAGCCTGCTTGTGCGCATGAAGGAAGAGGATTTTGACCGTGTTATCCAGGTCAATCTCAAAGGGGTATTCAATTGCTGTCGCGCTGCGATCTTTGCCATGATCAAGGCGCGTTATGGTCGCATTATCAGCATGTCTTCCATCTCGGGGATTCACGGCAATGCAGGTCAGGCGAACTATGCAGCCTCCAAGGCGGGCATTGTGGGTCTCACTAAATCGCTTGCTCGCGAAGTGGCTTCGCGCGGCGTGACCGTAAATGCGGTGGCTCCCGGATTCATCCAGACCGAAATGACAGAGGCCATGTCGGAGAAAGCGCGTGAAGTTGCGCTCTCCCATACCCCCATGAAGCGCATGGGACGGCCCGAAGATGTAGCCGCCACGGTGGCCTTTTTGGCAAGCGATGCCGCTTCTTTCATAACGGGTCAGGTTATTGAAGTGGACGGAGGGCTGGCTCTATGACGGACGTGCTCAAGTCCGACGGCACCCGCCGCGTGGTTATTACGGGGATGGGCGCTCTTTCGCCTGCGGGCGCGGGTATCGAGGTGCTTTGGAGCGCGCTCATGGAGAAAAGACCCTGTATTGCGCCCATCACGCGTTTTGATACGACTGAGTTTGCGAGTACGATAGCGGGCGAGATTCCCGGCTACGATCCGTCCGACTACGGTTTCAGCAAAAAGGACACCCGCCGCTTCGCACCGTTCGTGCAGTATGCCATGGTGGCTTCTGATGAGGCGTTTGCCCAGGCAGATCTCGATATGGCTACTGAGGACGCCTCGCGCATCGCATGCGTGTGGGGCAGCGGAATCGGCGGAATTGGCACCTTTGAAGAGGGGTGCATCATTCTGCACGAAAAGGGCCCTAAACGCGTGAGTCCTCTGTTCATACCTGTCATGATCGAGAACATGGGCGCGGGTGACCTCTCAATTCGCTACGGCATCAAGGGCGAGTGCATATCCATCGTGACGGCGTGCGCCACGGGTAGTCACTGCATCGGAGAGGCTTATCGCCTGGTTCGCCACGGCTATGCCGACGCGGCGCTCGCGGGCGGCAGCGAGGAATCTATCGTTCCCATCTGCCTCGCGGGTTTTGGCAACCTAGGTGCCATCACCAAAAACAACGACCCCGCTACCGCTTCACGCCCCTTTGATGTTGAGCGCTCCGGTTTCGTGCCGGGCGAGGGGGCGGGTGCGGTTGTACTCGAATCGCTGGAGCATGCTGTGGCACGTGGCGCGCACATCATCGCCGAGATCGCCGGCTTTGGATCGACGGGCGACGCACATCATATGACTGCCCCCGAGCCGAATGGGGAAGGAGCGGTGCGAGCCATGCGCCGAGCGCTTGCCGAGGGCGGCTTCACGCCTAACGATCTGGGGCATCTTAACGCTCACGGTACTTCGACACCCGCCAACGATGCCATGGAGTCTATCGCCATCAAGACACTGTGCGGTGATGAGTATGGATCTCAAGTGCCCGTTACCTCCGTCAAAGGCTGTATCGGTCACACCCTCGGCGCGGCGGGTGCCCTAGAGGCCATCGTGTGCGCTCTTTCCGTCTCGCGCGCATGCGTTCCGCCCACGTGTGGAACGCGCACCATTGATCCTGCATGCGGGGTGAACGTTGCGCTTGAACCCATCACCGGCTACCCGCAGAAGGTCGCCCTGAGCAATTCCTTCGGATTTGGCGGTCACAACGCGAGTCTGGCTATAGCGCCTTGGGCGGAGGTGGAGTGATGAGTATCACCTATCCTTGCGGGAAAGATGTCGTGGAGGCGGTTCTGCCTCATCGCGATCCATTTGTGTGGGTGAGTCGCGTGATCAGCTGCTCGCCTGCAAAAAGTGTTGTGGCTGAATTTGATGTGGATTCTGACCTGCCCTTATTCCAGGGGCATTTTCCAAGTTACCCGGTGTTGCCCGGAGTCATCATCATGGAGGCACTTGCTCAGGCTGCGTGCTTCTGCGTGTTGGTAGACCAGCAGCGCGAGGGGGCGATCGGTTTTCTTGTTGGTATTGACAAGGCGAAGTTTCGCCAGCAGGTGCGCCCGGGCGACACGCTGCGCCTTGAGGCCAAAATAGTCAAAGCCTCCAAGCGCATGTGTGTGGCCGAGGTGAGTGCGTTTGTAGGGGATACCCTAGCCGCCTGTGCGACGCAGAAATATGTGATGGCCTAAATGATGGCCTAAAGACAGTGGGACGGAGTCGTTGAGAGGGGGCGCACGGTGGCGCGTCGGTTCAAGAAGTCGGGCTACATAACCATCCCTCGTGAGATTCCGGGTGATGCCAGCAGCCTAGAGCGTATCAGTGAGCTTGTCGA
>CAZLKG010000037.1:0-11826 GCA_964560045.1 uncultured Slackia sp. | reverse complement strand
ACACGGGCGAAGTTATTGTCGATCCAGATTTCGAGGAAGTAGACCGCCAAAGCGACGATGACCGCAAGCGCGATGGAGGCGGGGTTGTTCCAGACGAAAAACATCGCAACCCAGCCGAGGAAGAGAACCGTCTCGCACCAGTGCAAGATTTCCACCATGGCAAGCGTTCTGCCGCTCATTTCGGTGGTGACGCCCTTGACAAGCTCTTGGTGCGCATGATGGCTGTAGGACAGATCGAAGGGCGATTTGCGCAGCTTGATAGTAAGCACGAACAAAAGCGCCAAAAACATGGGCAAGCATGCCACCACCATGGGCACGGACCACAGCATCACACCGGCCACATCAAAGGTGCCCAGGGTCAAAAACATGGCCACCGCCACAAGCAGTACGGTGGGTTCATAAGACATCACTTGTAAAAGCTCTCTGTCAGCACCCACCTCGGCATACACCGAGCGCGAGGAATACGCAGCCAAGACGAAGAAGAGCGCAGAGAGCGTGACCAGAAACACGCACAGCAAGAAATTGCCACCCGCGAAAAACACGCCACCGCCAATGAGGGCAAAAACCAAGGCGCAGGTGACGTAGGTGCCCTGGACGGTGTTCACACTCACATCATCTTTGGCAAGGAGCTTGCGCACATCATAGTAGGGCTGAAGCAAGGGAGGACCGACGCGTCCCTGCATGCGAGCCGTGATCTTGCGGTCTATACCACTAAGAAGACAGCCCAAAGCAGGGCCTACGATAACGAAGACCACGATACCCACGAGCGTCGAAAGCCAGCCCTCGTTGATGGAGGCGGGTATTTCATACAGCGCGAGGGCAACACCGGCATTCACGGGAAGCGCTGCTGCTGAGACGGCTAGGCACATCACAACGATGGCAGCCGTGATAATGGTGGCGGGTTTGTCGAGAACCTTCTCGCCGAAGATGTTTTCGAGGTACCAGTTGCGTGACGTTGCCTCGCGCTTAACCCCCATCGAACCGCAAAATACACGATGCTCGGAATCGGCAGTGATACCAGCCATATAAGGAGCAACTATCTTACTGCGGGAGGTGCCCAGAGTACCGAAGAGCACGACCACAATGAAAGCCACGATGATCGACATCAGCACCAGATTGTCTGCGGCTATCTCTGCACCGGAGGCGTTATAGATGCCCAAGAGGTAGGGTTCAACAAACAAAGACGAAATCGCAGGGAAGAAGATGCAGGCCAGTGCCACCAGCACTGCCATGAGCGCAACCGCCCCCCATTCGCTGCGGTGAACCGCAAGTTCCTCGCTTTCACGCTGGGCGGCAACTCCGGCCAGCTTGCCCAACCACTTGCCCCAGAACAAAAAGGTCGCCGCGCTACCAAAGGCCAACAGGATAAGCAAGACCACCTGTCCCGTGCTAGCGAACGACACGAGCGTGGCCCACTTGGAAACCAGCATGCCAAACGGTGCAACAAACATGCACATGATACCCAGCATCATGAATCGGGCCAGTTGTGGCATGCGTGCGAACAGCTCATCCATGTCCTCAATGTTGCGGCTGCCGATGCGATGCTCGGCAGTACCCACGCACAAAAACAGCAGGCTCTTGGCCACCGCGTGAAAGATCATCAAAAAGATGCCCGCCCACACGGCCTCAGGTGTGCCCACACCGGCACAGGCGGTAATCAGGCCCAGGTTGGCGATGGTTGAGTACGCCAGCACACGTTTGGCGTTGCTCTGAGAAATCGCCAGAAACGAGCACAGGGCAAAGGTCAGGCCACCCACCAACACCACCATAAGGCTCGCCACAGGAAACGCCAAGAACAGCGGAGAGAGCCTGAGAAGCAAAAACACGCCCGCCTTTACCATCGTGGAAGAGTGAAGCAGGGCACTTGTGGGCGTGGGGGCAACCATGGCACCCAGAAGCCAACTGTGGAACGGCATCTGTGCGGCCTTGGTCATACCGGCAAAGGCAAGCAGTGCCACCGGTAGGGCAAAGGCGGCAAAACCTGTGGCTCCTGCGGTTAAAAACTCGCTGAGCAGAAGCGGCAGGTTGTTGAGGGCTGCATACACGATGGCAGCCTGAAACGCGATGCCGCCGAGCATGTTCATCACTACCTGGCGAAACGCGTTATTCATCGCCTCTTCGGTCTTGGTGAAGCCGATCAGGAGGAAGGAGCATAGGGTAGTGACCTCCCACGCCGTGTAGATCCATGCCATGTTATCGGAGAGGACGATGTTGAACATGGCCGAGAGAAAGGCGAACATGACGGCGAAAAACCAGGGGCGGCGATCCTTTTGCTCGGGATGGTGAGCCTGGAAATCCTTCATATAGCCGATCGCGTACACGCAGATACCCGAACCAACCACGCCGATGATGAGCGTCATGATAACGGTCAGTTGATCTGCGCGCATCTGGCTGTCGAAATGCACACCATGTTGTACGGTGAGCTCAAACCACAAACACACGAGCATCTGGATGAGTGCAAGTACAAGCGGAAGTACACGACGGTATTTCACCGCATAGCACAGCACGAATATGCCCACCGTAAGATCGATGATCACATTCACGGCGCTCAAAAAGCCGCTCCACTCACTCGGCAGCTCAAAGTATGCCGGACTCGCACCGAGATAGAGCGCTGTAAACGCCACCGAGATCGCACCGATAAGAGCCGCGAACCCGATGACAAGCGCATCGCGAACCTTATCGGAGCGCACCACGAGCACAAGCAGTGCAGCGACACACGGCACCATGATAAGCGCAATAATTGTCCCCATATTGCTTCTCCTTGAGCTTGAACAGACACTGACAACAAAACGGCGCTAAAGCCGCCGGCTCTCCGCAATCAGGATAAATCAGGAGGGCTGCTGAATGGAGTCTATCCGAAAACAATTCACGCTATGGTTCGGTAAGCGGGCACAGCGTTGGCACAGTAGGCATTCAAGGGCAGTGCGAAGACGATAGAGCTGCGTACGAAGGGAGAAACGCGAGCAAGGAGCGTAAACAACACGCAAGCGGGCACAGATTGCAGGTGCGAAGATTCTCATTGCGAGGTGCGCCGCTTGATATAGACAGTGAGCTGGGAGATATTAAAGAGCGCACCGTCGCTTTTGCGAAACTGTTCCACCTTCCACACCTGTGTATGAGAACCTTGGCGCAGCGGGCTTGCAACCGTTTTGATGGTGTCTCCCACGCAGACGGGCAGAAGATGGGTAGATGCCAGGTCAAGACCCACAGGAATCGAAACGGACAGATCCACGGTTTCGCGCGCACCCTGGCTGGCCGCCTCCTCTGCGAGCATTGCGCTCAGCCCGCCATGCAAAATCCCGTCGGGCTGTGTGACATCTTGGGTTACAGGCGTTTCAAGAACGTAGCCCTCCTCCGTCATCCCGACGCGTTTCATTCCAATGAAGTCGAGCATGTGCATGCGTTTTATCCCTCATCATGAATTGGCAAAGTGCACAATCCAAGGTGCACAATCAGTCCAAAAACTTTGGAGGCAAGGGTTGCTCACCCAGATTGGCCACGGCAGCCGCCATAGGCTGCAACCCGGCACCTACCATGCACTTAGAGGTGCCATGGCCCACAAGCCTGCCCCCCTCATCGCGTATGAATGCCTCGGCAACACACAGTGACCTTCCGGCCTTAATGAGACGGCCCTCAGCACGAAGGGTACCTTCATGTACCGATCTCAAATCCGACACCGTAAGATCGATAGTCACATACCCCATGTCTTCCGGCACGCTGCAGTATATGCTGCAATACGTCGCGCAATCCACGAGAGTAGCCACCATCCCACCGTGAATACCGCCAAACATATTGTGCAGCGAGTTGGTCATGCGAACTTCAACCAAGCTGCGCCCAGGCTCTGCCTCAATGAGACGAACCCCCAGACCCATCAGGTACGGTGTACGGTTGATCATCGATATAAACTGCTTGATATGCTCCGGATTGATGCGCACGAAGTCCTAGCCTCTAGCCTTAATCAAAAACTTTGCCGCCATATGGGCCATTATCTCATCGGCACCCTGGGCTATCTGGTTGCCACGGCAATCGCGCCAGATACGACTCACACGCGTCTCGGTGGTATAACCGCGACCGCCAAAAATCTGCAGCGCATCTGAGGCAACTTCCGTAGCCGCAGTGGGTACATAGTGTTTCATCAAGGCGCAGTTGAGATGCATCGCATCGGTTTGTGGCTCATCCGCCGCATTCGCCGCATCGCAGACGAGCAACTCCATAGCGCGCAGCTTCACCTCCATGGTGGTGAGCTTTTCTTGCACCTGAGGAATGCTGCCCAGACAACGACCCTTGACCGTGTGATCGCCCGCATATGCCACAGCATCATCCATCGCCGCACGTGCAAGCCCTAGGCTGGACGCACACACCAGGATGCGCCCCAGCTCATACTGCCGCCTGAGCATGGAGCTGAGTTTTCCTTCGGTCTGGATTCGCCAGTCAAGATTCAGCTCGACGTTCTCAAATTCCAGCATGGCGGGTGCGAGCATTTTCTGCCCCACGGTGTCGAGGGGAAAGGAAGAGATACCTCGTTCTGTGATGGGCACAAGCCATAAGGACAAACCACCGTCTTCACGACCGAAAACCGGATCGCGCGCCAGAACCAACGTGTCCGAAGCGAATTGACCATTGGAAACGAATGATTTCTTGCCATTAAGGACGGGCCGCTCCCCTTCCAGCGATACTGTGGTGGACACGGCATTTGCATCGGTACCGGCACTGGGCTCGGTGAATGCCTGCGAGAGATAGACGCGACCCGCACGCCTGGTTAAATCCTCTACAATCTCCTGCTGTGAGAGCGGGCGCATGGTGGAGAGGAGGGCATAGGTGAGCATGTCCGCGATAAAGGGCAGCATGGCACCCGCACGCCTCATGAGCTGCGCAACCATGGCCGCTCGATCAACAAAGGAGCAGCGCGCACCACCTAGGCTCTCAGGAAGGCAGTACGTACCAAGGGCGCTGGAATAGAAATCCTCATACACCGCCTTGGGAACTCCTCTTGAGGTCACCCATCGCTTGATGGTCGGTTCATCAAAATGCGTATCACAAAACTCATCAACGTGAGAGATAACCGAACGCCGTGAATCGAGCAGCATTATACAACCACCTTACCGTCTGCCGACGCTGGTCTGGTTGCTCCCTGCAACACCAAGGTTTGCCAGGGTCTCATCCACGCGCCGTTTGAGGGCCTTTTTATCAACCTTACCGCTCGAAAGACGAGGAAAATCATCCATCTTGAGAACGATATCAGGTATTTTAACTTTTTCCACCCGCCCTTTCGACCATGACCGAAGTTCGATCGAGGAAACGGCGGCTCCGTCCCGCAAAATGACCGCAAGAGCCGTGCGCTCCCCCAACTCGGAATCCTCATAACCCAAAAGACAGCACTCGGAAACATCAGGATGTTCCTGATACGTTCGTTCAATCTCCGCCGGAAAGATATTGATGCCGCCACGAATAATGATGTCTTTGATTCGGCCGATAATGCGCAGCGATCCGTCGGAAGCGCTCTCTCCCACGTCGCCCGAATGAAGCCACCCGTCCTCATCAACGCCGGGATCAAAGGTTCCGTCAGGCTTGATGATGCCCTCCATCATTGAAGGACTCTTGCACAAAACCTCACCGCTTTCTGGGTCTACCTTAATGCTGGCACCTTCAATGGCAACGCCCACGGTCACGGCACGCACCTCAGCAGGCAGACCGATATCGCACACCGTGAGGGTTGCTGCAGTCTCGCTCATACCGTATGAGGGCATGAGACGACAACCATAACGCCTCTCATACTCTAAGATCACCTTGTCGGGACAGCTCGAACCCGCAACTACCCCTGTGCGCAAAGAGCTGAGGTTATACAGCCCTCCCCTGTTCACGCGCAGCTCGCGAAGATACATGGTGGGCACGCCAAGATGCAGAGTAGCCCTGGTGGTTTCTATAAGGACGCAGGCGTCCTCAGGAGTGAATTTCTCCATGGTTACCAAGGTTCCGCCACCGCCTAACACGGCATACAGACCCACGATACCAAACACATGCGCTATAGGAACGGGTACAAAGGCTGCATCACTGTCGATGAATCCCAAGGCGCGACGCAGGCAGATGCCGTTGTAAGCAAATGACAGGCTGCGATTGACGATAGCCTTAGGCAGTCCCGTACTACCCGATGAGAACACGATGTATTTCGCCTTATCGGCAAGGCAGGAAACGTTCAGAGCGTCGGCCCCATACTCAAATCCGCGTGCCACATCATCAACGCAGGGAACGGGAACGTCTCTACAGCCGATTGCCATCAGCTGCACATCGGGAAACAGCTCGCGTGCCATGGCACAGTGCTCAGCCGTGGCAACGATTATCAGGTTGGGATCAACCAGCGAGGTGTAGTGTGCAAAATCGGGCCGGGCAAGTGCCGAGGGGAGCAGGGCCAAACGAGCACCGCACGCCTCCACCGCAGCGATAACGAGCGCCGTGCGCATGAGATTGGGAGAGGAGAGCGCCACCACCTTTCCAGGGCCTATCCCGCAAGCCGATTTGAAATAGTTGACAAGCGTACACGTTTGTACGAAGGCATCAGCGTAACTGATGCTTCCCCTTGGCACAATGGTCATACGCTTGGACGGCGCGTCATGATAGCCACGCCTCAAACAGGCCAGAAGTGACCAGCGCGCTAAATCCGCAAACCCCTTAGCCTGATACGTGCTTTGATCATCGCCCATAAGGACACCCTTCTTGGACAAATGGGCACCCTGGCTCCTTGTGAACCCGTCCCATTCATCCAGCCATCCGGCACAGCACTATCCCTTGTGTGAAATTGATTTGTCGCGCGCAAATAAGGCCGCGCCCAAGGCACCGTTAAACTGAGCAAGTGGAGATGTCAGAATCTCGTATCCAATTTTCTCGCCAAGGCGCTTTCTCAGGCCCTCGTTCAGCGCCACACCACCCGTCATGCCCACCTCGGGCACAATACCCAAGCGACGAACTAAACCGCCCGTGCGCTCCACCACCGAAGCATGGATCCCGGCCACAACATCGGGGATGGACTCTCCCGCAGCCAGCTTGGAGATGACCTCGGATTCGGCGAACACCGTACAGGTTGACGATATGGAGGCCACGTGATCGGAACGCGCGTCATAATCCGAAAGATCCGTTATGCTGCAGCCGAATATACCTGCCATCACGTCAAGAAAACGTCCTGTGCCAGCAGCGCATTTGTCGTTCATCACAAAGTTTTCAAGCGTGCCGCCTTTACCCAGGCGCAACACCTTGGCATCTTGACCACCGATGTCAATCACCGTGCGAACGGTGGGAAAGAGGCAGGATGCACCTTTGGCGTGGCATGAAAGCTCCGACACCTGCGCATCCGTCCACGAAAGCAGATGGCGGCCATAACCCGTGGAGCAGGAATAGGTCACCTCACTCTGGGATATACCCGCCTCAGCGAGCGCAGCATCCAAGGCACTTTGAGGACCGGCAGTTCCTGCCCCCGAAGCATAGATTCCCTTGCCCGCTATCGTGCCATCCTCATCGACGATCACACACTTGGACGCGGTGGAACCCACATCAATCCCTAAGAAACGAGAAGCCGCCACGTTGATCCTTTCCTTGAAATCCCCTCCCCGCGCCACTCAAAGCACTCAACAGCAAGCAGCGCTTAAAGAGAGGGGAAATCACTCCATGATTGCGCGGCGCTATGTGCGCACGAGAGCTATTTGCGCTGATACTTCTTGGCCAGCTGACGGCCGGCAATATACACCATGATCTCATCGGTTCCACCGGCAATGCGCATGCCGCGGATATCGCTGAGGATACGACCAAAACGCGTTTCGTCGGTGTAGCCCAAACCGCCATAAATCTGTAGGGCTTCATCGGCCACCATCTCGCAGGCACGCGTCGCATAACGCTTGAGCAGGGCGGAATCGATGCGAATGTCTTCACCCATGTCCATCTTCCACAGCGTCTTGTAAAGCATGTTGCGGGAGTTTTCCAGAGCTGTTTCCATCTCGGCGAGCTTGAGCTGGATGAGCTGGTAGCTGGAAATGGGTTTGCCGAAGGTTACGCGTTCGGACACATACGCACCGGCCTCATCCATGGCGGCCTGAGCGCAACCGATGCACTGCGCCACGATAAGGCAGCGCTCCATCTCAAAGTTCTTCATGAGATTGCGGAAGCCCGCACCCGGCTCGCCTACACGCATGTCCTCGGTGAGTTTCACGCCGTCGAAATACATCTCGCAAAACGGCATGATCTGCTGACCTATTTTATGCAGCGGCGCAGTGGAAAGACCTTCGGACTCAAGCGACACAAGCCACATGGACATGGTGCGATTAGAGGGAGAAGGGTCTTCGTCCTTGGCCACCACCAACACGTACGGGAACACCTCACCTTGGGTCACCCAGGTTTTCTGGCCGGTAAGGATGTAGGTGCCATCTTCTTGTTTTTTCACCACTGAGCTCATGGAAGCGTTGTCGGAACCCGCACCCGGCTCAGAAAAACCCAAGGAAAAAATGGGCTTGCCCGTTTCAAGATAGGAAGCCATGCACATTTCCACCTGCTCGGGGCTCCCGAAGTCAATCATGTCGCACATGGCGAGCGTATTGTTGAGAAACGGGGTGATGCAGCCCGCATAGTGAGCGAATTCCTCGGTGAGAATACCCAAGGTCACGCGGTCACAGGGAACGCCCCCCTGCTCTTCAGGAATACCCATGAGGCCAAAGCCCGCCTCAAGGTAGCTCATAATGAGATCGTCACTCATGCCGTGGTTGGCATACATTTCCTTGATTTTGATCTCGTTGAGGTTGCGCTCGCAGAACTCCTGAATGCTTTCCACCAGGAGCTGCTGCTCATCCGTATAGGAGAAGTCCATGTGCAATGCCTTTCTTTTCGGGTGGATGACCTGATGATGCCCGGTTCACGATGAGAGCACCTGCCCCGCGATCAGGCAACACGGGACAGGTGTCACACCGGATTCGACCGGTCGCCGACCATCTTCAGTGCACAGAAGAGGTGGCCGGCGACCGGTGCCTTGCCAAACGCAAGGCACCGATTTTGATGGGGTTCCCTCACAGCGATTTGGGAGAGGGTGACCACCTCAACAAGGCAGCCACCCACATCTCCTTGCCGAAATCAAGAAGACAGACAACAAGTCGGCAGGGCAATCACTCTGCAGTCCAAGGAATCTTGCCGCGGCTCTTCAGAGCCAAAAGGCCGCCGATAAGACAGATGGCCATGCAAGCAAAACTCACGGAGAACATGATGTTAAAGCCACCCGGAAGATCTACTAGGTAGCCAAACAGGGTGGGAGCAACAACGCCGCCCAAGGTGCCGGCCATAGAAACGCGCGCCCAGATATTGGTGTAGTCGCGGGATCCGAAAACCGAGCGGGTCAACAGAGGGGCTTCGACATTGGTGCAGGCGTATACGAAGCCGAAAATGAAGGCGGCAACCATCATGACGGCTGCAGCGACGGGCAAGAACCACATCAGTGCAACACCTACGAAACCGCAACCCATACCGAGGAACAATCCGGCATGAGCGTTTTTGTCGTTCACGGCACCCAGCACAACCTTACCGATAGCTTGACCGGCCATGCAGGAAGAGGCAATGATGCCGGAAATGGCAGCGATTTCGGGGACGGTATCGCTAAAGGAAGTGGCATAAGAAGGCATGAACTGGTAGACGGTCTGGTTCAAGGTAATGCAGAAGGCGAAGATTGCAATGAGCACAAAGGCGCCGGTCTTCATAGCCTTGTTGGCCGAGACACCGGTCATGGCAGCAGCCGAGGCTTTGCCGGATTCATCCACGATTTCCTCAGCACCGTAGGGGAGAAGACCCTTGTCCTGGGGAGCGGAGCGAATCACGAACAGGGTGAACGGCAGGGTGCAGACCAGAATCAGAATACCGAAGACCATATACCCGGTGCGCCATCCCTCAGGACCACTGTTGATGAGCGCGGTACCAACAGGATTGAAAATCACGCCGCCGATGCCGGTGAAGGCCATGGCCAGTCCGATGAAGAACCCAACCTTCTTGCGACACCAGGCGTTGATCAGACTGGGCGTTGCCAGATACAGCAAAGGAGCGGTACCCATCCCTAAGGTAACACCGGTAATGTAGAACATCCACACCTCGGTGAAGGTGGACATGGCCAGCATGGAGACACCATTGAGGACGGCGCAGACCGAGAGGATAATGCGCAGATCGATCTTGGTCATGAGTTTACCGGCGATGGGTAGGGTGATCATCATGGCCAGATTAAGGATTGTAAAGTAGAGAGTGAAGGTTGCAGTGGGAACATCGAAATAGGTGCTGACCGGCGTGTAATAAATGCCGGAGCAGGAAAGCACCAGAGCGCACGGAACGCAGGTGAACACGATACATGACGCGACAATCAAAAAGGCGTAATGGAAACCGCCTTTTTTCTGTGTAGAGGTTTGAGACATAACTACCTCGTTTCCTATCTCCCGCACAAGCGGGCAAAACTCAGAACTCGCGGCCACCCGTCGCATACGCAGCCGCGAACTCTTCCCTATTCGGCGGCTTTCCGCCGAGACCCATCCGCTCAGCTGTAGCTGAGCGGATGGGGATTCCCCTAAGAGCGTGAAGGTTTCAACCTCCCGAGTACTACCAGTGGCTCCTTATCCCGTCGGCCGACGGAGGGGCTAAAGGAGCTCTGCAAAGGTCTCGAATTGGGTGCGAGCCTGCTCGTAGCTCTCGGTGGACTGGTCGATCTCGACGGTGATGGTAGGAACGGCGGCCTCACGCAACGCCTTGGTGACCAGCGGAGCTTCAAATTCCTCAGGATCGCAGAACTTAGCGAGCAGGATCACAACCCCCTGCGCACCGGATTCCTTGGCCAGATTGACAACTTTGTCCACATGACCCTTCTTGGGATCGAACAGCTCGGGATCGTCTTTGAGGTTGCACCAAGCCTGGGCCAAAGCCTCAATCGGATCGCCTTGTTCAGAGACCTCGCGGGAAAACGCACGGGACTCCTTGGCCAAATCATCAGCCACAATGGCAAACTTATTGGCTTCAAGCATCTCGGTAATCGCCGGAATGTCCTCATAAATGCCCGAAAGTACGATTTTCTTATAGCCCTCAGTGGACTCAGGAGTTGCGGCTAGAGCGGCATTGAGTTCACGAACCTGGGCAAGGTGTTCTGCCTTGTCCATGTAATACCCGGCATTAATCACGGCCACGCGGTCAGACACGCTCACCTCTGCCGGATGAGTAGCGACCAGCTTCACAAACTCGCGCATCGCGGCACGCCATTCGTTGTACAGCTTGATGGAGGCCGCAAGTTCCTTATTGGTCACGATAGTGCCGCAGCATTCCTCGACACCGCGCTTGTACTCCTTATAGGACTCCACCATGTATTCCTGTCCGGCAGGAAGAAAACGGTTCTGAGCCGGACTCACATAGATCATGGGGATCTTGGTGCCTAAAGCTGCCTTCCAGTTCTGGGAAGCAGCACGCATGGTGTCGCAAATACCCGTAACCACCATGCCGGAGAGCGCATCCAACTTGCCGGTGAGGCCCATTTCCAAAGACATCTGGGCTATGGAGCAATAAAACGGCGCATAATACTTCTTGGCCTCAACCGATTGGCCTACCATGCCCCACACGCCGAACGGAACAGCCCCTGCGGCGTGAATGACTTCCTCAGGTACGTAGTAGGGGCCAACACCGATAATGCGCTTGCCTGCTTCAAGATGCTTTTTAGCCTCTGCCGCCGGATTGGAGGCAACCTCTGAGAATGCGGCCAGCATGTTTTTGATGTCTGCCATGTTCCTTATGCCCCCTTCTTGTTGCTTTCCATGATCTCGACCAAACCCTGAATGCGGG
>CAZLKG010000036.1:0-11832 GCA_964560045.1 uncultured Slackia sp. | reverse complement strand
CCCCGCAAACACGACAGTTGAGGAAAACTGTGAGCGCATCGCGGAGGCATGCGGTTTGACGCCGCGTGAGAGCGAGGTGCTTTTATTACTGGCAGGGGGGCGAAACGTTCCTTACATCATGGAGAAGCTGCATATAGCAGAAAGCACAGCAAAGCATCACGTGAGCAATATCTACCGAAAAGTGGGTGTTGGGAATAGACAAGGGCTTATGGATGTGGTGCTGCGCGGCATGGCAGGCAAGGGCGCTACCGAATAGTGTTTAGTTTCTTGACTATTGGTTTACCCATAGAGACAAAAGCCTCTCGCACAATCGTGGATCGAGATGAAACCAGAGGTTGCTTCTTTAGAAGGAACCTTAAAAAGACCCTCACAGATCGGCCATAAATCAGCGCTTGCGCAATCTTGCTGGAAGAGCACCGGGTCTGTGTTTTCAAGATCGGGCTTGGTATAAAATGATCTGGAGAACTACAGAGAGGCGGTAAATGACCCTACTTGATAGCGCAGCATTACAGCGAAGTAATTTCAAAGCTCCTATTGAAAGTTGGCAAGAACAAAAAGCGATTTATCGGACCCTATGGTTCGCAGCAGAGTGAATAATGGGGATTTCCTCCGCCCGGCGCTATGGTTGGGTATTGGGAGTTATCGCCAAGCATGATATGAGTATCAATCGCTGGAAGCCATACGATTTTAGCGGTGATAACCCGATCACCATGGTTTTGGAAAAGACGTTTTCCGACTCTAGTGAACAAGGACGTGTTATGTCGAAAAAGATTGCTGTCATTGACGGGAATTCCCTGATGCATCGCGCCTACCATGCGGTTCCGCCTACGATGAGCGCTTCCGATGGAACCCCCACCAATGCGGCTTTCGGATTCTTGTCAATGTTTTTCAGGTTTTATGAGGATGCCCACCCCGATGCGGTGATTTGTGCGTTTGATGCCGGGAAACCAGAGTTTCGCACGAAGGCTCTCGCCCGCTACAAAGCCCAGCGCCCGCCGATGGACGATGCCCTGCGCGTTCAATTTCCCGTGATAGAAAGCCTTCTTGAGGCTATGAACGTGCCCGTGGTGAAGATTGAAGGCTGGGAGGGCGACGACGTTTTGGGTACCATCTCGGCTCGTGATGAAAAGCTGGGTTATGAGACGCTGCTCGTGACGGGTGATAAGGATGCCTATCAGCTGGTGAGCGACCTCACGCATGTGGTCACCACCAAGAAGGGCATCTCTGACGTTGCGATATATGGCCCTGATGAGGTACAGGAGCGCTACGGTGTCACGCCTGCTCAATTCCCTGACTTTTTGGGCCTTAAAGGCGATTCTTCGGACAATATACCCGGCGTTCCGGGCATTGGTGACAAAGGTGCCGCCAGGCTGTTGCAAAGATTCGGAAGCATTGATGGCATCTACGAAAATCTGGATAAGCTCAAGGGTAAGCAGCTTCAAAACCTCCGGGATAACAAAGAGGCGGCATATCTGAGCCGAGAGGTTGCCACTATCGTACGCAATCTCGATTTCCCGCTCGATTTGGAAGGCATCAAATTCCCCGATTTCGATGAGACGAAGGTCTCGGACGCCTTTCGCGCGGTGCGCTTCAACGCGCACCTGACAAAAACTCTTTCGCTTGTGGGGGCCTCGCCAAAGGCCGCTGCCTCGCCTGTGTTGGAGCTTCCTTTGTCCGATCCTAAAAAGGGCAGAAAGGCACGCGCGCTTTTGGATGATGCGATTGCCAAAGGTGTCATTTTGGGAGTGGAGTTTTTTGTCGAGGCACAAAAAAGCCTCTTTAGTGAATCCCATAGTCTTTTTGTGGGGCTTAGCGAAGATGTCCTTTTGTTTGAAGGGGCTGATGCCACCGAAGCGTTTGCCCGTATTGTGCGCGACGGGCACTTCTGTGCCCTAGACGTGAAGCGTGTCTTACAGGAAGTCTATCCACCTGATGGCTCACTTGATGCGACCGTAAGCGATGCTGACGTGGCTGCCGCGCGCTATTTCGACATCGGGCTTGCAGCATATCTACTCAGCTCAAATGCGGCCACATATGAATACGCCTCGCTGTGCGAAACCTATCTGGGCGCTGCGTTGCCTGAATTCGATGACGAAGCCCAGGCGGCTGCCGTCCATGCGCACGTGGCAGCGCGCCTCGCCGAGGCGCTGAGCAAAGCCCTTCGCGCCGATGGCAGCATGGAGTGCTATGAAGAGATTGACCTGCCACTTGTGACGACGCTTGCCCTTATGGAGCGCGTTGGTGCTGCTATCGATGTAGACGCGCTTGCAAAGATGGGCCAGGCTATCTCCGATGAGATTGAGAATGTTCGCGTCCAGATCTTTGAGATGGCGGGGGAGGAATTCAACCCGGATTCCCCCAAGCAGCTTTCGCACGTCCTGTTCGAGGTGCTGGGTCTGCCTGTGGGCAAGAAGAATCAGCGTGGCTACTCCACCGACGCCAAAACGCTTAACGCCCTGCGCGACAAACATCCCATCGCAGAAAAGATCCTGCGCTATCGTGAGCTTGCCAAGATGAAGTCAACCTACACAGATGCCCTGCTGCGCATGCGCGGCAGTGACGGGCGTGTGCATACGAGCTTCAACCAAACCGTTACTGCGACGGGCCGTCTTTCATCGAGCGATCCTAACCTGCAAAACATTCCCGTGCGCACCGAGTTTGGCCGTCACATCCGCGAATGCTTTGTACCGCTGCGTGAGGGAGAGCTGTTTGTGTCAGCCGACTATTCTCAAATTGAGCTTCGTCTGCTCGCGCACCTCTCGGGCGACGAAAGCCTGATTGAGGCATTTTGCAGCGGTGCCGACTTTCATACCTCCACGGCAGCTCGCGTATTTGGCGTGCCAACGGAGGCGGTGACGTCTCAGATGCGCAGGCATGCGAAAGCCGTGAACTTTGGCATCGTGTATGGCCAGCAGGCGTTCGGTCTGGCGCAGTCGCTTGGCATCGGATTCAAAGAGGCTCAGGAGATAATAAACCGCTACTTTCAGGTGCATCCTGGAGTGCGGGCATATCTTGACGAAACGATAGCCCAGGCCAAAAAGCACGGTTATGCCGTAACCATGTTTGGGCGCAAGCGCCACATTCCTGAATTGCGTGCCGCCAACGCCACACAACGCGCCTTTGGTGAACGCACCGCTATGAACCATCCCATGCAGGGAAGTGCGGCTGACATCATTAAGCTGGCCATGAATGAGGTGCGCTGCCGTCTTTCCGAAGAGGGCTTCAAATCTCAACTCATGTTGCAGGTGCATGATGAGCTGGACTTCAGTGTGCCGGCTGACGAGCTGGAACGCCTGGAAGCTATGGTAAGTGAGGTTATGAGCGGCGTGGTTGAACTTAAGGTTCCGCTTGTCGTGGAGGTGAGTGCCGGTACTAATTGGGCCAAGGCGCATTAGAGCATCGGGGCGCTACGCACGCAGGCACGCACATAGGCATATCGAGTTCTCATAGTGACGCTTGTATTGCGCGCGGTTTTGCTTACAGTTTCTGCTATCATTCGCAAGGTTGCGCCCAAAGGGGGCGTAGGAAGAGTGCGATGATACACGTCGGTCGTGCATACGAACCTTCGGGACTTGCTACGGCGGCGTCGAAAGTTATCGCCTTGCGAGTGTGACAAGGAGCATTCATGTACGCAATCGTAAAGACCGGAGGCAAGCAGTACAAAGTTTCCCCCGGCGACAAGCTCAGCGTCGAGAGGTTGGATGCTGAGGTTGGTGCCCAGGTGGAACTTCAGGCTATCTGCGTTGTTGACGGAACCGAGGTGGAGGCCGATCCCGTAAAAGCCGCTGAGACACAGGTGGTTGCCACCGTCCTTGAGCAGTACAGGGACAAAAAGGTTCTCGTGTTCAAGTTCAAGAAGCGCAAGAATTACAAACGCCTGCGCGGTCATCGTCAGAACTTGACCCGCATCCGAATTGAGAGTGTTGGCTCGGCTGTGGCTGAGGAAAAGGCGGTAGAGGAGCCTGAGGCCACCGGGGCTAAAGCCGCTGAAGCTGTAGAGGCTGTAGAAGCCGCAACCGAATAGCAAGAAGGCAGGTAGAGAAAAATGGCTCATAAAAAAGGTCTTGGCTCCACCCGCAATGGTCGCGACTCCCGCAGCAAGCGCCTCGGGGTGAAGCGTTATGGCGGGGAGCATGTGGTTGCCGGTAATATCATTGTGCGCCAGCGTGGCACTCACTTTCATCCCGGCGAGAACGTGGGTCGCGGAAAGGATGACACTCTGTTTGCGCTGTGCGAGGGCGTAGTTGAGTTCACCAAGGGTGCCAAACACAGGGTGCATGTTCGCCCCCTTGAGGCGTCTCTTGAAACGGAATAGTCTTAAGGCAGAAAAACCTCGCGCAGAGGAGGGGTTGGAGGGGCTCGCCAGGCGGCGGGCCCCTTCGTATATGCACCTAGGCAAGTGAAGGCGGACTTGCCGGTAGGTAGGCGGGACCCCTTCGCATAGTGTGCGTGTGGTCCTGTATGCCGTATGATAGAGGCGATCTGCAGAGCGTGTGTGGCGTGCCGATGGTCTGCGCCTACCGATGCCTGCAACCTGCCTTGACATCTTTGATTTGAGGGGGGGGGCGGACTGCCATGTTTACCGACAAAGTACGCATATTCGTGAAGGGCGGCGATGGCGGTGCAGGGTGCATGAGCTTTCGCCGCGAGGCGCATGTTCCTAAGGGCGGCCCTGATGGCGGTGATGGTGGGCATGGCGGCAACGTAATTGTTGAGGCCGATGCTTCCCTGTCGTCGCTCATTGACTATCGTTACAAGCATCACTTCAAGGCCACCCGTGGCATGCATGGAAAAGGTAGCCGCATGCATGGGGCAGGAGGGGAGGATCTTGTTCTCAAGGTGCCCTGTGGCACACTGCTGCGTGAATATGATGAAAAAACCCAAAAACCAGGGGAAATAATTGCCGATCTTACGCGCGATGGGGAGCGTGTGGTTGCGGCCTGCGGCGGCGTAGGCGGTCGCGGCAATATCCACTTTGTCACCTCGACCCGCCGCGCCCCCGCCTTTGCCGAGCTGGGTGAGCCGGCCCAGGAGCGCTGGATTGAGATGGAGATGAAGCTCATGGCCGATGCTGCGCTTATCGGCATGCCTTCCGTCGGCAAAAGCTCCATGATTGCCCGCATGAGCGCTGCCCATCCTAAGATAGCGGACTATCCTTTCACCACGCTTGTTCCCAACTTAGGCGTGGTCAAAGCTGAGGAATACAGCTTTGTTGTGGCAGACGTTCCAGGGCTTATTGAAGGTGCACACGAAGGAAAAGGCTTAGGTCATGAGTTTTTGCGCCACATTGAGCGCACCGCGCTGATCATCCATGTGGTTGACATGACGGGTGGATACGAGGGACGCGATCCGGTGGAGGATTACCGCATCATCAACCGTGAATTGGCGCTATACGCCCAAGAGCTGGCTGAACGTCCGCGTATCGTGGTTGCTAATAAGTGTGATGTGCCTGGCATCGAGGATGCACTGCGCCGGTTAGAGGATGAGGTACGCTGCGATGCCGTGACAGCCGCAGACGGAAATGAGTTCGCCGATTGCGTGGAGGAAGCCTCGCGCGTGTTTAAGGTAAGTGCGCTTACCGGCCAGGGTATCAATGCCCTTATCCGCGCAACCGCGACCAAGGTTCATGAACTGCGTGAGGCAGCCCGCAAAAAAAGTGATGCCGAGGTGCAATACGATCAGGTATGGGAGCATAGGCGCGAGGCACGCGATAAGCGGTTTTTGGTACGCAAGCTCTCCGATGGTGTCTTTCGTGTGGAAGGTCGCCTCATTGAGCGTATGGTAGTTCAGACCGACTGGGATAACGAGGAAGCCATGAGCTTTCTCCAGCACCGATTTAACCGCATGGGGCTTGAAAAAGCGCTGCTTGATGCCGGTGCCACAGATGGTGATGAGGTGCGTATCTTGGGACGTGCTTTTGAATTTGATACGGCAGCTGCTGGTGAAGACGTATTCGAGGAGCTTGATATCTGATGGGCGGCGATGCGAGTATCAAGAGGCGTGATGTGGATATCAAGAGATGCGGCGCAGATACCAAGAGGTGCGGTGTGGGCATGAGGAGACGCATTGCGGTACTCAAACTGGGGTCATCCACGCTTACCGACGGTGAGGGGCGCGTGGACAGGGCCTATCTAGCCGACTTGGCGCACCAGGTAAACCGCGTGCGCAAACTCGGATGGGATGTTGTCATTGTGAGTTCGGGATCGATTCCCTGTGGGCTTGAGGCTCTGGGTTTCCCTCTCGCGCGTCCTAAGGACATGCCCAGCGTTCAGGCTGCGGCAAGCGTGGGTATGCGCGCGCTATTGGCGGCCTACGATCAGGTGTTTTCGCCCTACGGCATCCTCACCTCGCTCGTATTGCTCACCCGACGTGACACCGCCGATAGAGACACCTACCTCCATGCGCGCGACACTTTTCGCAGGCTTATTGAGCTGGGCTGTGTACCTATTGTCAACGAGAACGATACTGTGTCGGTCGAACAGATCAAATTCGGTGACAACGATACGCTTGCGGCACTTGTGGCGTGTTTGGCCAACGCTGATCGTGTGGTCATACTGAGCGATGTGGAAGGTTTGTTCACCGCTAACCCCCAGACTCATTCCGAAGCAAGGCTTATCCCTCGCGTGGATCGCATCACCCCCGCTATCATGAAAGGTGCTGCGGGGGCGGGCAGTGCGGCGGGAAGTGGCGGCATGATCACCAAGCTCACGAGCGCTCGCGTACTGGGCGCTGCGGGCATTCCGCTCGTGATATGCCACGGGCGCGCCCAGGATGCCGTGCTTCATGCCCTAGATGACAATCCCATAGGCACGTTTTTTTCTGCCAAAGAACCCCGGCATGAGATAACGCCGCGCAAGCTGTGGATTGCTTTAGGCGATGCGGTGCGCGGGAATCTTGTCATTGACGCAGGGGCTGTGCGCGCCATCGTCGAGCGGGGCAAGTCCCTTCTTTCGGTGGGGGTGTGTCGAGTAGAGGGTGACTTTTTGGTGGGCGATGTGGTGGACGTGCTCGATCAGTTCGGCTACGTGGTTGCGCGCGGTATGGCTCGCTGTAGTGCGGATGTTGTACGGAAGGGTGAGGGTATGGCAGTCCACCGGGATGATCTGGTGGTCTTTGAATGATGTCTGGCTGCGATCAAGACTGCGATCGATATATGATCGACACTCACCAGTACTGAACTTCGCCGTGCGGATTCAAGCTAGGCTCGCACTTTTCCGGGTGTGTTAGGGCTTCAAGCGGGGTGGTACCCGCATTCATAGGGCTGCGGATGCAGGGAGGTTGCTCATGTCTGTGAAAAATGATGCGATTGGATTGGGCGGTGTGTTAAGTAGTGGGGCGGGGGCGCTTAGTCCTGCGGCTTCTGCAACACTTTTGGCCAAGCGCGCCCGGGAGGCTTCTCAGACGCTTGCGCGCACGGGTGAGGAAACGCTGCGTGAAACGGTGCGCGCTATGGCGAGTGCCCTGGTAGAGCACAGCGAAGAGATTCTTGTGGCGAACGCGCTTGACATCAAGGCGGGCGAGGAATCCCAGATGTCGGCGGGGCTTTTGGACAGACTTCGCTTGGATCCTGAGCGCGTGCAGGGGATGGCAGATGGTCTTTTTGCGCAGGCTGACACGCCCGAAATATTCGGAAAGGATTGGGAGAAATCCATCGACGATGCCACCATCTCAGGACTTAAAGGGCAGCTTAATATCGTACGCATGCGCGTTCCTTTGGGTGTTGTGGCTATGGTGTACGAGGCGCGTCCCAATGTGACAGCCGATGCCGCAGGTGCCTGTATCCGCTCAGGTAATGCGTGTGTGCTGCGTGGGGGATCCCAGGCGCTCAATTCCAACCGCGCCATCGCGAAGATCCTGCGCGAGGCCGTGGCAGGAGAGGGGCTTCCTGCCGATTGCATTTGCCTGCTCGATACCACCGATCGTGCCGCCACCGACGAACTTATGCGCCTACGCGGCCTTGTGGATGTTCTCATCCCGCGCGGCGGGGCGGGACTCATCCGTAACTGTGTAAACAATTCGCTTGTGCCGGTCATCGAGACGGGTACGGGCAACTGTCACGTCTATATTCACAAAACCGCCAACTTCGAGGCGGCACGTCGCGTTGTTCTTAATGCGAAGACTCAGCGTGTGGGCGTGTGCAACGCCGCTGAGACGCTTTTGGTGGATGAAGCCATCTCAGAGACGTTTCTTCCCCTGATGCTCTCCGAACTCACTCAGGCCGGTGTGACTATCCACGGCGACGCTGCTGCGCGCGCCTGCGTGGGCGATGATGCAAATGTGCTCGCCCATTTTGTGGATGCAGATGAGGACGACTGGGCACGCGAGTATCTGTCCATGGACATCGCCGTTCGGGTTGTCTCCGGTGTGGACGCAGCTATCAGCCATATCAATACCTACAACACGGGACATTCCGAGGCCATTGTGGCCGATGCCGACACCTCCGAGGGCAAGAAGGCATCAGAGCGCTTCTTCAGTGAGGTGGATGCGGCTGCTCTCTACCTCAACGCCTCTACGCGCTTCACTGATGGTGGATGCTTTGGTTTGGGTGCTGAGATCGGTATATCCACGCAGAAGCTCCATGTGCGCGGGCCGTTTTCCGCCGAGAACCTGACGACGAGCAAGTATCTGGTCACAGGACAGGGTCAGGCCCGTCCGTAGCCGTGGGTAATACGGAGGTGCATACAAGGAATACTGCGGGCAACGTCTCGCTCACGCAAGGTGATGCGGGCGTTGCCACGTTTTCGCAAGGCATCGAGGCCCTTGCTCTGTCTTCGTCAGGTGATGTGGAAGATACTCTGCTTTCGCAAGGTGATACGGAGAGTACTCTGCTCTCGCGGGGTGTTGCGGAGGGTATTCTGGTTTCGCAAGGTGATACGAGCGCTACCCCGCTTTTTCGGGGTGACGGAAACCGGGAGGGGGGTGCATGTGCTCCCTCTTCTGTGGTGCAGACTTTCGCCCCCGTTGTATGTGAGCGATTTGACAGTTTGGGTCTTGCCGATAAGGGACGGGTGTACCGCTTAGGCATCATGGGTGGCACCTTTGACCCCATCCACATGGGTCATCTCGCCTGCGCCGAGCAGGTGCGCGAGACCTTTTCGCTCGACGGTGTGGTGTTCATGCCGGCTGGTTGTCCGTGGATGAAGCGCCATCGGCGCGTGAGTAAGGCCGATGATCGATTTGCCATGGTGTATCTCGCCGTAGCGGATAATCCTTCTTTCGATGTCAGTCGCTTTGAGATCGATCGTCCGGGAGAGACGTATACGGCAGACACCCTGCGCGCCTTAAGGGCTCATTTCCCGTCTAACGTGGAACTTTACTTTATCTCGGGAGCCGATGCAGTATTTCGCATTTTAGAATGGCGCAATGCTGAAGAGGTTGCCCATCTCGCGCGTCTTATTGCCGTCACGCGACCGGGGTATGAAATCTCGGATGCGCGGCGCAAATATATGCGTACGCACGCCTCCATCCTGCATTTGTGGCAGACCGAAGTCACTGCGCTTGCCATCTCTTCCACTGATTTGAGGGAGAAGGTGGCGGCGGGCAAGTCCATCCGCTATCTTGTGCCCCAGGTTGTGGCGGACTACATCCGAGACAAGGGACTGTACCGCTGAGTTTTGCATAGACCCCAGTCTTAGGCGTGGCGAGGTGTGTCGCAGTACCATCCAGATCTCTGTCCCAGGGGTGTTTCAAATGTCCGGATTTCGCCGAGATGATGTTTTTGACAGGTCGTAGACGGCAGACGCCTGCCCGACAGGCGTAAGACAACAGACGCTTGCTCGAAACGCCGTAGATGGTAGGCAGGTCGTAGGCGATAGATGCTTGCGGAGCGCAGCACCAAAAAGGCCGAAAGGCCAAGATGACCGAAAAGCTCAAGGTGGCAAGAAGGAGTTGGTTCACATTTGATTGATCCGAACAGGTTCGAATACATGCGCCGTCACCTCCGAGAGCGCGTGGATCTTTCGCGCTACATCCATTCCATGGGCGTGTCGCAGACAGCCGAGCAGCTTGCGCGCATCTACGGCGTGAACAGAGATGATGCCGCCGTGGCTGGTCTTTTGCATGATTGGGATAAGGTGCTCTCGCCCAAGGAGTTGCGCCGTATTGCCAAAAAGCATACGGATGTTCCCAAGTACGTACGCAAGACCATTCCGGAGGTGCTGCATGCCTATACTGCGCCGTGCTCTCTTCGTAAGGAGTTCCCCGAGCTTTCGGATGAGGTATTGCAGGCCATTGAGCGTCATACCTGCGCTGCGCCCGATATGACTGGGCTTGATATGGTGGTTTTTGTTGCCGATATCATTGAGCCGGGGCGTACGTTTAACGATGTGGGGCCTCTGCGCGATGCCGTGGGCAAGGTGGATCTGGAAGAACTCTTCTACATGACTCTCAAAGCCACGCTCTTATACCTTCTTGAACACGACAAGACCGTTAATCCCGACTCGCTTTTCACCTGGAACGCTTGGGTGAAGCGGCGCGAAGATCAAGGCGCGAAGATTAAGAAAGGATCCCCTGCTGCATGATGCAAGACACAAGACTTTCCCCTGCCGAGAAGGCACTCATCGCGGCGAATGCAGCCGCTTCCAAGAAGGCCGCAGACATCATCATTCAAGATCTTCGCGACTTAATGAGCGAGACCGACTTTTTCGTTATTGCCACGGCTCAGAACAACCGTCAGATCGATGCGGTGGTAGATGAGATCGAAGAACAGGAAGCGAAACAGGCGGGCACCAAGCCCATAGGCATTGAAGGAGCCAAAGAAGGCGTTTGGACGCTTCTTGACTACGGTGATTTTGTGGTGCATGTGTTTCGGCCCGATGGGCGCGACTATTACCGCCTCGAAGAGCTGTGGAGCGATGCACCTGTACTGCCGTTTACTCCCAAGGATGTACCACTCAAACAAGGAGAATAGACCGATGTCCGAAATCACCGATCTGCTCAATGGTCGGACCCATTCGGGTGTGTGCAACAGATCCCGCCGCAAGCCGCTCGATGCGTCTGGTATTGCAGCAGCGGGGCATCCCGTCGGCATCCTGTGTGCCACCTGGGGCGAGACAGTTCCCTTTCTGCGTCACATGGATGTGCGCGCCGAGGTGCGTCGCGGCCCTCGCTCGTTTTTCGAGGGGACGTTTTCGGACTGCGAGGCAATAGTGGCTTGCGCCGGTGTGGGCAAGGTGAACGCCGCCATGGCAACACAGCAGCTTGTGGACACCTATCCGGTTTGGGGCGTGCTAAACGCGGGTGCAGCGGGTGCGGCTACATCTGCACTTGACTTGTTTGACATCGTAGTTTCATCTGCATGTGTGCACCATGACGTACCCGGTTTCGTCTTGTGCGATTCCTATCCTTACTATGAGGCTCAGGAGTTTGTTGCGGATACAACCCTGCTTGCCGCCGCACACAAGGCATCCGAGGCGTGGCATAAGCCGTTTGCATTTGGACGCACGGCCACAGGCGAGTGCTTCATGGACGACTCCAACCGAGACGCTATTGTGGCTGCGTGCTCGCCGCTTGCGGTGGACATGGAAACAGCCGCCATGGCACAGGTCTGTGAGGCGAACGAGATACCGTTCATGGCGCTTCGCTGTATCACCGATACCCCGGAGCTCTCGGGTTTTGACTCATACGCCAAAAATGCCGAGAGGGCTTCCGAATATGCTTGTCAGGCGGTTGGGCGTATGCTGTGCGTTCTTGCAGCGGGTGACATGTAACCTTTCGCCAGGGGGGGGGTAAGAAGGCGGATGCTCTTTCCTCTAGGCTTACGCCCTTCGGGCGAATGTCTAAAAACCGTCCACAGGACGGTTTTCTTAACGGCATTCCACCTCATCGGTTCGA
>CAZLKG010000035.1:0-12209 GCA_964560045.1 uncultured Slackia sp. | reverse complement strand
CAGAATCGATGAGTAGAAACTCTGCGTTGCAAGCACAAAGATGCAGGCAAGAACGTTTAACACTACCGCCGCAATCGCTAGACCTTTTCCTGACTTTTTCCCCTTAGATGTCGCTATGAGGCCGACTATCGAAAAGACCAGACCGATCAAGCCAATAAAAAACACAAAGTTATTAAAGATTGGCACCCACGAACCAAGCAAGGCAAGAATGCCCAGTACGAGTCCGACGATCGCCATGGCTGACGTAGACTGCCCCGCTGCAGGCGCAACGTCTCTGCCCTGCTGCCCATACGCTTTGTTTCCCATCATCCGCTCCTTTCTGCATGCGCACACACGCAGCAAACTGTATGGTCGCTCCTTGCAGAAGCGCGTCTGATAGTAAGGATCTGAATAGGCAATTTCATTAGCTGGGAGCTAAAATCTGGCTTATGGAACCAAAACTCGTTCCTCGGCCTGATGCTGCGTTTTGTCTCGCCTTCGGGCAATCGTAGCGAGAATATCTGTCTTGACTGCCTCGCGCGCTATCCGTCAGCACGTTTCGCCAAAACCAACCGCCTGTTACGCAAAGTGCGAAATGGGCGGTTCCAAACGCGTGCGATAATCGCTTTGTCCCCTCAATCCCTTGCTATTCTTGGCCACGCCCGTGCTCAAAGCAAAGCGCTTGACCTTGATGGCATAGGAAACCCTCCGCTCGAAAAGGTGGGTGCGAATGGAGGACGATTCGTTGCAAACGGCGTTTTGTAACCTTAAACCTTAATCCAACCATAAAATTGCACCATCTTCCAAATTTTTGTTATGCTTAGTTAACTTTTTATGTTACCCTTGGCTACCTTATCGGGAGAAAATAAATTCGCAGGTCACATGCGGTTTATTTTCCTTTACCTAACCCGATATGTCCTCAAATCCGGCAAAGAGAAGGGGTGGTTGCCATCAGAAAACACGCATCGACAATAATTCTCGCCGTCGTCTTGGCGATTGTATCTTTCGCATCGCTTTTCGTGGGTGTACTTGATGTGGATATAACGGGTCTTCTAGAAGGCGATGCGAACCAATGGAAAGTCTTTCTCGCATCACGCCTGCCTCGCCTGTGCGCAATTCTGTGCACCGGTATCGGCATGAGTGTTGCCGGCCTCATCATGCAGCAGCTGTGCATGAACAAGTTCGTCTCCCCCACCACCGGTGCCACCATTGCCTCGGCTCAGTTCGGCATCCTCATAGCCCTGGTGTTTATTCCTACGCTGGGATTCTGGGGGCGAAGCCTGCTCGCCTTTGCAGCCGCCACATTGGGCACATGGATATTCGTGTGGTTCATTCAGCGCATCCAGTTTAAGAACGTGGTCATGGTTCCCCTTGTGGGCATCATGTTCGGAAACGTGGTGAGTGGTGTCACCAGCTTCATTGCCTACATGTTCGAGATGAACCAAGCGCTTTCAACGTGGAGCGTCGGGCATTTCTCGCTGGTGTTACAAGGCCGCTACGAGCTGGTGTGGCTTGCGGTACCCCTCGTTATCGTCGCGTTCATTTTTTCCAACCACTTCAACATCGTGGGCATGGGCCGCGACTTCTCGCGAAACTTGGGTGTCCACTACAGCCTGGTGCTTTTCAGTGGGCTGAGTATCGCAGCAGCAATCACGGCAAGCGTCGTTGTAACCGTGGGCGCAATCTCTTATATCGGACTGATCGTCCCCAACATCGTGTCCATGTTCAAAGGAGACCACGTACGCGGCACTCTGGTGGATACCGCCCTGTTTGGCGCGCTATTCGTGCTGGTATGTGACCTTGTAGCTCGCACGGTCATCACGCCTTACGAACTTCCTATCGAACTCATCGTGGGCATCCTAGGGAGCCTCGTGTTTATCGGACTTTTGCTTTACCGCCTTGACCACGGACGTAAGGCGGTCAACCTAGCATCACTTAAAGAAGAGCTGATGGCGCATTTCGGCATCCGTGCGGCAGCGGAAGGAGGTAAGAGCAGATGAGTCCAGCAAACGAATCCGTCGGCGTGGCAGAACGTGCCGCGTTCGGACTCGACTTTTTGAGCAAGGTCAAACCCGTATTAGAAACCCGTGCCGACGTTGCTCGGCGCGCCAACCGTCACAGACTTGCGATACTTGTCATCTTGACGTTGGGCGCATGCGTGGCCTTTATGACCGTAGGCGTGGACTTTTCCAACGAACGTCTGCTCAACTTCGCGATGAGTATCCGTATCCCTAAGGTGGTAGCCATGCTCCTGGCTGCGTTCGCCATCGGGGCAGCATCCATCGTCTTTCAGTCCATCATTAAAAACACCATCGTCACACCCTGCCTTTTGGGAATGAACTCGCTCTACACGCTCATCCATACCGCAGTGGTGTTTTTTGTGGGGTCGGGATCAGTTTTAGTCATCAACCCCAATGCCTCCTTTGCCGTTGATTTGGCTATTATGGCCGTAGTGGCAACCGTGATCTATAGCTACCTTTTCAAGAAAACGCGTTACAACGTGCTCTACGTGCTGTTGGTAGGAACGGTGCTTACCTCGTTTTTCGGCTCCATTCAATCGACGCTTGTGCGCGTGATGGATCCCAATGAGTACGACACGCTTCTCACGAGTCTCTATGCCAGCTTCAGCGACGTGAATGCAGAAATTTTGGTGGCCGCCGTCGTGGTACTGGGAGCAATCATGGTGTTTTTGCGGCGCGACCTTGCACTGCTTGACGTAATCACCCTGGGAAAAGACCAGGCTGTCAACCTGGGCGTTGATTATGACCGCTCGATACGACGGCTGCTACTGGGCGTGGTGCTATTCATCGCCGTTGCAACGGCGATGGTTGGACCCATCTCGTTTTTAGGGCTCATCATCGCCAATTTGTCACGGCAGTTTTTGAAAACCTTCCGACACAAACAGCTTATCGCAGGTTCGGTACTGTTTGGTATGGTCATCCTTGTGGCCGGAGAGCTTGTCGTAGAGCAGGCGTTTCACTACCTCATTCCCATCAGCGTATTCATCACCGTTGGCGGCGGATGCTACTTCTTGTACCTACTCCTTAGGCAAAAACCCGGATCCCTTTAGTCCGCTGCCTGATCCGCTCTTGCCCACCCCTTTCAAATAGCTCCCTTCAGGGCCACTGTCCTCTGCCCTCATATCTGCCCACCCAAACCCCGAAGCGTTTGACGCAGGAGTTGAAAGTTGTCACACCGTGATTTTTCGATTCGTCAAGGAGAGAGCGCATGCGCGTAAAAGACCTGGTAAAACGATACGATGCGAAGCCCGTGGTGGATTCGGTCACCTTCGAGATCCCCAAGGGCAAGCTGACATCGTTCATAGGCCCCAACGGCGCCGGAAAATCCACCGTCATGGGCATCGTGTCGCGGCTTATTCAGCGCGATTCCGGAGAGGTCGATTTTGCCGGACGCGATGTATCTGACTGGAAGAGCAAAGATCTTGCGCGCAGGCTTGCCATCCTCACGCAGACGAACGCTGTGCAGATGAAGCTCACAGTACGCGAACTGGTGAACTTTGGACGCTTCCCCTATTCAGGAAGCAGGCTGACAGCTAAAGACACCGAAATAGTCAATCGATCCATCGGATACATGGAGCTCGAAGAATTCAGTGACCATTTCATTGATGAGCTTTCGGGTGGGCAGCGCCAACGCGCCTTCATAGCGATGATCATTGCGCAGGATACCGAATACGTGCTTTTGGATGAGCCTACCAACAGCCTGGACATATACCACGCCACCAACATGATGAAAATGGTTCGCAAGCTATGCGATGACCTGGGAAAAACCGTGGTTCTCGTGCTGCACGAGATCAACTATGCGGCGTTTTATTCGGACTACATCTGCGCCTTCGTCAACGGGAAGGTGGCCAAATTCGGCACGGTGGATGAGGTGATGACCAAAGAGAACCTGCGCGAAATCTATCAAGTCGACTTCGAGGTGATGAATATTGAGGGACGTCCGCTCTCTATCTATTACTGAGACACGCCGCACGAGTCCGCTTGGCAATCTTTAGCAGATGAGTTCCATGGCTCGTCTCGCCCTCCGCGCAGCCGCCTGTTGGCGCTTGGAGAGCGAGACGAACACACTCGCAATCGGAAGAACCCGATACAGTGATGATCCCGTCACAAGGGACGGGGAAAGGAGTACTCATGATCAATATCAAAATGAAGCTGTGCAGAAGCCTGGCGACACTTGCCTTCGCCTTGCTGCTCGCCATGGGGCTTGCGGCCTGCTCCTCAACGAGCGATGCCTCCTCAAGCGAGTCATCTTCCGACGCCGCCGCTTCAGAAGACGCCGCAAGCTCTGAATCTGCGGCCGAGACCATCACCATTCAGAGCCTCGATGCCAGCGGGGAAACCATCGACCTCGAAGTTCCCTACGATCCGGAGCGCATCGCCGTGCTTGACATGGCCTCACTTGATATCATTGATGGCTTGGGGATGGGCGATCGCGTGGTAGGCAGCGCCAGCACCTCCATCGACTACCTGCAAAGCTACATAGACAGCGATGACGTATCCAATCTCGGCACAATCAAAGAAGCTGACTATGAGGCTGTGGCTGCATGCGAGCCCGACATCATCTTTATCGGCGGACGCCTTGCTGAATCCTATGAGACACTTTCCGAGATCGCACCCGTGGTTTATCTCGCCACCGACACCGATACGGGCGTCGTCCAGAGCGTGAGCAACAACGCCACCACCGTTGCTTCCCTGTTCGGACTTGAAGATGAGGTAGCGACGCTTATGGCTGATTTCGATGATCGCATTGCAGCCCTCCAGGAAGCAGCTGCAGGACATACCGCGCTGGTCACGCTCTACACAAGCGGCAGCGTGAACGTACTGGGCAACGATGGCCGCTGCTCGATTATCGGAAACGAGATTGGTTTTGATAACCTGGCTGCCGGCGAAACCACGTCCACACACGGCAATGAGATTTCGTTTGAAACCATTGTTGAAGAAGATCCTGAATACATCTTCGTGCTCAACCGTGATGCTGCTATCGGATCTGATGGATCCGAGCAGGCCCAAGACGTTGTGGAAAACGAACTGACCGTAGAAACCCAAGCCTATCAGAATGGCAACATTATCTATCTTGAGCATCCGGCAGTATGGTACACCGCCGAAGGTGGCATTACCGCACTTGACTACATGCTCGCCGATCTGGAAAGCGCACTGCTGTAAGTTTTGAGCGTAAATGAAATTAAGACAGGATCGGACAGGGAAAATCCGATCCTGTCTTTTTTCTAGGCCTTAGACCCAGAGCTTACACTGCCCTCTCATCCCTCACGCATGCTCTCCGCTTCACTATTTGTGCCAAATCACCTGACCTCTACATGTCGCACAAAACAGCAGAGTACACAAAACATTCGCGCATCTATCGCAGTTGTGCAATGAGGGCAGGAATGATTTTATTCAGATCACCCACAATGCCGTATTTGCTGTAATTGAAGATACCGGCATTCTCGTCGCTATTGACACCCACGATGCAAGAAGCATCGCGCACGCCAGAAACATGATTGGGATTACCTGAGATTCCAACGGCTATGTAGAGATCGGGAGCGACACTATGGTGCGACGAGCCAAGTACCCTTTCCGGAGGATACCAGCGCATATCGTCGCAAACGGGAAGCGTACAAGCGATTTCAGCGCCAAGAATCTGAGCAAGCTCACCCATCATGGGGAGATTGCCCCGCGACGCAACACCCATACCTACACCGATAACACGACGGGCAGAAGCAAGGTCTACTCCTTGTTCTTTTTCAAAGCCCACCACGGCACAGCCATCAACCGGTTCAGCGGCAACCTTTATAATTTCGGCATTGCCACCTGTGCAATCCACATCAGGACCAATGAAGATGGCAGCCATGGAGCCTTTGGCCTTGACGCGCTCGACTGCCTTGCCGTTTGCAACGGTCTTATGTGCCACCACAGAACCATCTTCGAGGGTCACATCGATAACTCCCCCAACAACCGACGCTTTTAGAGCTTTGGCAACAGCACCAAGAATCATGCGTACAGAAGGGGCATCGTTGGAGATAGCAAAGCGAATATCTGCTTTTTTGGCAGCCTGAGCTACGCTTTTAGCAAGCGCTTCCGCAGGCACTCCCTCCGGCGCCTCAAACAGAACAACCTTGTCAATGCCGGTAACGTTAGCAACAGACTGAGCCAATTCACTCGTTCCCACAACCGCGGCCTCCACGCTGCTTCCCACGGAGCGTGCGGCGGAAACAAGTCCTCCTAAACGACGGTCGTCCGTTGCGATAATCCATATCTTATCGTTCATACCAAGCCGCCTCTCTATAGGATTCCTTCGCCACGTAGCGCTTCAAGAAGCTGAGATGCGGCTGCATCAGGATCTGAACCATCAAACAGAGTTGCACGATTACCTTCAGGGAGGCGCGTTCCGAGCGACACCGAACGCTCTTCAAGTGCAACGCCTAGTTGAGAAGTAGACGTCTTTTTCACGGGCTTCTTACGAGCAGTAAGCGTCTGCTTCATGCCGGGCACATTTTTCTCTTGGGCTGTTGCCTGACAGGCGATGAGAAGAGGGGTGTTTGCATGAACGAGTACGTTACCCTTGGTACTTTTAATGGTAAGTTTCACGCCATCCCCATCAGGCTCTGCGCTAATGACGCCCGCGTATGCATTCCAGCCAAGCTCTCCTGCAAGTGCACTCACTACACCACGATCCCACTCGCTGTCACCAATGGTCGCCACATCAACATCCGACGCCGCAATCGCAGCAGATATGGAAGAAGCGGCAGCAAATCCATCCGATCCGCCGAAGCAATCCTCTATGATCATCGTAGAGGACGCACCACGGGCGGCGGCCCATTCCGGCTTACCGTCACCGATGGTGATACCTACGATGTCTTCCTCGGCGGAAAGAGCGCGTGCTACATCCATAGCCGCCGGATCATCGTCGGTTGGCGAAAATTTCACATTGGGCCAGGTAAGCTCTCCGTCCAAAGATACGCGTGCATCCTGAGGATCACGCGTCCATTTGAACACCACTGCGGTTTTCATACATAGAATCCTTTCCGGCTCCGAAATTAAAAGAGGCCGACAGGCTAGCCTTCGGCCCCTTCGCATCATGTCCAGGACATAAAAAGGACAACACAGACCTTCACGTCATCCCCATACCAGACAACCCTTCCAAAAAGCGATCGGCTTGCACCTATGCTTTAGCGTCGGCAATAATGGAGCGTGCCGCTAGGCGACCGGATGTATGGGAAAAACCATTTGCAGTACCAGGCACATCCAGATTGTATGTATCACCAAACAAGCCCGTTGCCTCCATGCCCACAGCATACAAACCGGGAATAGGCTCATACTTATCGTCAGTAACCTGAAAGTCTCCGTTCACGCGGATACCTCCGCAAGAAACCAGAATGCTTGGACGTTGCTTAGTTGCATAGAACGGAGGCGTAGCAACCGGATGCAGGAACTTCGCAGGCTTGTAAAATTCTTCATCTTTGCCAGATTTGCATGCAGCGTTGTACTTCTCAACAGTGGCCTTGAAAGTGTCTGCGGGTACACCCATCGCTTCAGCAAGACCTTCAATGGTATCAGCCTTAAACGCCACCTTGTCGGGGATGGCCTCGTCAATCTCAGCGCGCAAAGTGGGCATCGCCTTGTGAATCGGAATAAAATCGCCCAGGCCGACAAGTGAACCCTCGGTCTCAAGTCTCCTGATGGTCTCTTCGTCCATCACGCTATACACAATGCCATCATCGCGACGGGCAATGGTATTGCCCGTATCGGCAAAACTGTTCGCAACCGCCTCGTTGCAGAAGCGCTTTCCCTTGGTATCAACCCACAGATTGGGCTGATAACCACCGCCATTAATATTGCTACCCAGAGTACGACCCTCAGTGCAACCAATAATCATAAGAGTGCCGATGTCCTTGAGATGAGCACCTGCCGATTCGGCCATGCGGATACCATCGCCCGTATTTTGAGTAGGAACGCTTTGATAGTTGGTCTCGGCAAGCTGGGGCATCCAGCTGTATTTCTTAACCATGTCCATATTGTTGCCAAATCCACCCGTGGCAAGCACCACATACTTGGCACCAATACAAAGCTCATTGTCATCGGCATCCTGCGCCAAAACGCCCACAATCTTACCGTCTTCAAAGATGAGTTCCTTTGCGGGAGTGCTCGTGAAAAAGTCGATGCCCTCGTTCTCACAGGCACGTAAGAGCACGTCTTGACAATGTTGCCCCAGACCTTCAGGGCGATGGAAGGTGTAGAGCTCAAGGGGTTGGTCAAACGCATAAATAGTCACATCGGTATATTCGATACCGAGATCTTTGTATGTAGAGATGGTCTCCCCTGAGTTATACACAAAAGCCTTAGCAACATCGAGGTTAGCACGGTGGTGACTATAGTCGATGTAGCGCTGTACATGCTCTTCATGCGTAGGAAAATGCGCGCCTTCGGGCAGCTCGCCAGGATAGTCGGGATGAGGCCGGCTCTCTTGCTCCACAGATTCTGAGGCACACGTTCCTTCGGCATAAATCGAACTACCGCCAGTTTGCTCAAGTTTTTCAAGAACCACGACCGAAAGGTCACTTTCCTTGGCAATGGTATACGCGGCAGATTTACCAGAAGCACCGCTACCGATACAAACGACATCGTACTCTACGTCAAACTGAGCCATAATGATTCCTTTCTTTTCTGTCGTCGACATCTATAAAGACGGCAACTTCAACACAGGAACAAACCCCCTGTACTCTGCACGAAGAAGGTGCTGCGAGAAACCTCCGAAAACTATGAAACCTATGAAACCGCCGACATACCACTCGCTAAATTCAATTGATATAGATATAGCATGATTCCTGTGATATCGCGTATTTACCCAGTTCACAATGGTGATATTCTTTCATCGCAGTGTTTTCACACCCTTGTACGCATCACTCCGGCTAGATAACAGGGTTCAAAGCTAAACACGTTGCAGCCAGTTCGAAAAATCAGGGGGAAATGCCATGGGAGTTTTGAGCTCCACTTATCAGGCAGTAGAACAAAAGACGCTCCGTACACCTGATTTTGCCACGATTATCATTTCCGCTGCTTTTTGGTCATGGGCGATGCTCGCTATCCTCCGCCCCACCTTCTTCCTTACATCTTCCTCCTTCTATACGGACTCTGCGCCTTTCGAGATGTTTCGAGGCATCACCATCGTCGTATGTACGGCTACCTTTCTCGCCTACGCCGCGCATAGCGAAGAACTTTCTAAAATTCTCGATCTCAAGTTCTGGGAATGGCTATTTATAGGACTCGCTGCTCTCGGCGGCCTACTTACCGTGGCAGGCGCAACCTTAGAGTCATTGGCGTCTTATGCCCTTATCATTTTTGGCGCCGGACTGATAGGCGTAAGCACCCCGTATTTCATTCTCGAATGGTGCCGCATGTACATACACCGAGGTCTTCGCACATGCATGTCCTGCATCTCGGGATCACTTGCGCTGAGTTTCGTAATCAGCACGCTCGTTCCTTCCTTCGATGCACCCATCTGTATAGGATTTGTTATAGCGATGCCCGTTTTGATAGGCGTTGCGCTGAGGGGCATCCGTTCACTTGCTGCCTATTCGCCATCAGCGCAAAAGCAGCTCCAGTTCAACAGGCAAGAAGCCTATGGAGCTGCCGCTATATTCAATGCCAAAACAGATTCCAAAGATAGAGCAGAAGAAATTCCAAATCCACAGCCTTTTGGTTTTCTCGTTTCAATCATACTGGCAGGCATATCGTTCGGATGTGCT
Organism: uncultured Slackia sp.; assembly: GCA_964560045.1. Lineage (GTDB taxonomy): Bacteria > Actinomycetota > Coriobacteriia > Coriobacteriales > Eggerthellaceae > Slackia. Next base: position 2,467 of record CAZLKG010000035.1, on the reverse strand, counting down.
CAGGAATCTTTATTTGGCTCCATCATTTCTGCTAGCTTCATCCTAATTTCGTTTATCGTAGGAGCAGTGCTACTGTTTCTCTGTTCATACTATTGGCCTTCTATGCTTAAGGCCGTGCTAGGCACGTATCTCATCCTTGGAATCGCTGGGTGTCTAGCTCCTGCAATCAGCATCCTTTCCCAGTCATCCCCTTCGGTATACTACGCAATGGCAGCACTCGGTTTTATCGCATACCTCGTAGTGCTGCTTTCACTCACATCTTGCTTTGCATCAAAAGGCACCGCGCAATCTGTGCGAACCACCGCATTCAATCTCGCTCTCTTTGCCATTGGTACCCTGTGTGGCCTCGGAATAACCCTTGTTTTGACGCTTGCGGGCATCTCTTTCGACGACACGGCAACGGATATCTTGGCTGGATTTACCCTTATGATTGCCGCGTTCTTTATCGTCGACACATGGTCTCTACCGCTTGTGCGGATAGCGAACACTCCACAAAACATCGCCCAAACCCCAACAGTACCCTCGCCTCAAGACTTCGCCGATTGCATCGGCGACGCATATGGTCTCACCAAACGCGAAAGGGAAATTTTTGCCTATCTCATCATGGGACGCAGCAGGCCACGCATCGCAGAAACGCTATGTCTATCGGAAAACACTGTGAATTCCCATATTCGCCACATCTATGAAAAAACAAGCGTTGCTAACGTCCAAGAACTCCTCGATCTTGTTTATCTTGATGACAACAGTAAGTCCGCATAGTTTGCAGCTAAGGTGTTTTGGTGCCATCTTCGCGATATGTCATCTTTCAGATAACATTAACAATGACGGTCCTTCTTGGGATGCTCGCCCAAAGAAACCCGCCTCTCAGGTTCCCAGGCCGCCTCTGAGACGCATAGCACACAGCGACAAGCGCGGCGCGCGCCTACTTACTCGGCAAGTTTTTTCGCAAGCATCTGGTTGATGAGCTTGGGGTTTCCCTGTCCTCGCATTTTCTTCATGCACTGACCCACAAAAAAGCCGATGAGTTTTGCGTTACCCTCCCTATAGCGAGCCACTTCATCAGGATGCGCTGCAATCACAGCATCCACCACAGCCTCGATAGCAGCCGTATCGCTCACTTGCTTCATACCGCGCTCTTCCACAATGGTGGCAGGATCTTTGTTTTCATCAAGCACAGCAGCCAATACCTCACGGCCCTGCTTTGACGAGATGGTGTCTTCGGCTAAAAGTTTTACCAGATCAATCGCGCGAGCAGGCGTAAGCGGACAGGTGGTCAGGTCAAAATCAGCATCAGCGTTCATGCGAGCAGCGATGTCGTTAAGCACGATGTTGGCCAAAGGTTTTGCGAGTTTGGATGCATCCTTGCCCGCAATACTCATAGCTCCCTCGAAAAAGCCCGCCGTCACGCGATGTTCTACGAGGTGCCGCGCATCATAGGGGGCAAGCCCCCAGGTTTCTCTGAATCGTTCGGCCTTTTGATCGGGAAGTTCGGGAAGTTTGACGCGCACTCCTTCGATAAATTCGTCCGAGAGATCATAGGGTGCCAAATCAGGTTCAGGAAAGAGACGGTAGTCGTCGGCGGTTTCCTTCACGCGCATCACGATGGTTCGTTTGACGGACGGATCCCAGTGACGGGTTTCCTGATAGATAGTACCCCCTTCTTCGAGCACTTCTGCTTGACGACAGATTTCATACGCTAGGCCGTCATGCAGATTTTTGAAGCTGTTCATGTTTTTAAGCTCAGTCTTGGTACCGAACTCTTTGCTGCCACGTCGTCTCAGGCTTATGTTGCCATCGCAGCGAAGACTCCCCTCTTCCATGGAACAGTCCGAGATGCCTATGGCCAAATAGATCTGGCGCAGCTTCTGCATGAACAGGCGCGCCTCTTCGGGAGTGCGCAGATCAGGCTCGGTCACCAATTCGATAAGTGGTGTACCGGCGCGATTGTAGTCCACAAGGCTGTGCGTAGCACCCGCAATGCGTCCCTCGCCGCCGCCGATATGCACCATTTTACCCGCATCTTCTTCCATATGAATGCGCGTAATGCCCACGTGTGCCACGTATCCATCCTCGGTGCGCGTGACGTTGGCTGTACTACTATCGGATTTACCACGCTCTCCGGGTTTTAAGGAAGCCAGATCGATGCGTTCCTTCACGCCGGGGCCATCAACCTCCAAATCCAAGTGACCGCGCATGCAAAAAGCGATGGGACCCTGCGTGGTCTGGAAGTTTTTGGCCATGTCGGGATACATATAGTTTTTGCGGTAGAACATCGAGCGTTTCTCAATGTCGCAGTTGGTGGCCAACCCCGCCAGCACAATGGATTCGATGGCGGCTTTGTTGGGCACAGGCAAGGCTCCCGGCAGCCCCAAACACACCGGACAGGTATGCGTGTTGGGCTCGGCACCAAACTCCAGCTTGCAGCCGCAGAACATCTTGGTTTCAAGCGTGGTCAGCTCGGCATGAA
>CAZLKG010000034.1:0-12455 GCA_964560045.1 uncultured Slackia sp. | reverse complement strand
TCCACCATGCGATCAATAGCCTGAATCTGACCGACTATCTTTTTGAGTCTGCGGTGCAAGTTGTCCGCATCCATGCACTGTCTCATGAGTTCCCTCCATGCGCATTTTCTCGTCGGACGTATTGTATCTCGCAAGCAGAGGACAAAGAAAGATGCTATACTTATGAACAGTTGTTCATATGTTGAAAGGTTAATACATGAGCAAGAAGGGATCTCAGAAGACATTCTCGGACTCAGGTGAGATCAAGCTGCGGCAAGACAACGAGAAGAGCGAGCTGCAACCCACACAAAGATCCGATTCGGATTTTACCGAAGCACCGAACAAGCAGGGCCACGGTGATACCTGCGGATGCGATACCTGCTCGGAGGCACTTGGAGACATGCCCGACGAAGAGCTGCTTTACGACCTGGCCGACCTGTTCAAGGTGTTCGCAGATACCACCCGCATCAAGATACTGTACTCGCTCATGGGACGCGAGCTTGCCGTGAATGACATCGCCGAGATCGTGGGTGCCACGCAAAGCGCGGTATCTCACCAGCTTCGAACTCTCAAACAGGCTCATCTGGTCAAATTCCACCGCGAGGGCAAAACCATGAGGTATTCGCTCTCAGACGATCACGTGTACACGGTTCTTGCTCAGGGCATGAGCCATATCTGCGAGTGAGGCTATAAGGATTATCACCCACTGTTTTAGCCGGCCTCATCCGGATGCACGATGAGGATACGGCGCAAACACCACAGAAGCAAAGGAGTACGCCATGCGTAAGCAGTTCAAACTCGATGAAATCGATTGTGCCAACTGCGCCCAGAAACTCGAGGATGCCATCAAGAAGGTTGAAGGCGTGAAGGATGCTAAAGTGAATTTTTTGACACAAAAACTCACTCTCGTTGCCGCTGATGACGAATTCGATGACACCTTAGATCGTGTGGTGCGCCTTGCCGCCAAGATCGAGCCTGACTGCGAGATCATCCGCTAGATTCCTGCGAAACTTCGAAACGCCCTATCGCCCCTACCCCTGACGCATCCGCGTCTTACGTGTTCACGCCTTGTTACAAGCAATACTGCTGGAGGAAACTCATGAATAAGAAGCAAAAAAGATGGCGCAACCGCATTATCGTCGCACTCGCCGTCTTTGCTGTTGTGATGGTCGTGACGGAATTGCTGCCCCTTTCCGCATGGTTTAACAGCGAGAGGGCGGCCGTGTATGCGGAGTTTGTTTTATTCCTCGTCCCCTATCTCATTGCCGGACATGACGTCTTAGCCAAAGCTATCCGCAACGTCGCGCACGGTCAAGCCTTCGATGAGAGCTTTCTGATGTCGGTGGCCACCATGGGCGCGTTTGCAATGGTGTTTTTTCCTGACACCGATCCGCATATGGCTGAAGGCGCGGCAGTCATGCTGTTCTACCAGGTGGGGGAACTGTTTCAAAGCTATGCGGTGGGCAAAAGCCGCAAATCCATTGCTGCGATGATGGACATAGCCCCCGATTACGCCAATATCGAGCGCGACGGTGATCTCGTACAGGTTGATCCTGATGAGGTCGCCATAGGGGATGTCATCGTGGTGAAGGCAGGTGAGCGTGTTCCTATCGACGGAGTGATCATAGAGGGCGCATCTCAGCTTGACACCGCAGCGCTCACCGGTGAGAGCATCCCCCGGCATGTGGAGCCCGGTGCCCAAATCATTTCGGGATGCGTGAACATGACAGGGCTTTTGCGAGTGCGCACATCTAAACCCTTCGGTGAGTCAACTGTGAGCCGCATTTTGGAACTTGTGGAGAATGCCAGCGAAAAAAAGGCTCGCACCGAGAACTTTATCACCCGTTTTGCCCGTGTGTACACCCCCATTGTCACCATCGCAGCCTTGCTTTTGGCTCTCATACCGCCACTTTTGGGGCTGGGGGCTTGGAGTGATTGGATCATGCGCGGCCTCACCTTCCTCGTGGTGAGCTGTCCGTGTGCGCTTGTTATCAGCGTGCCGCTCTCATTTTTCGGAGGTATCGGCGGGGCATCACGCCTAGGTATCCTGGTGAAGGGTTCCAACTATCTGGAATTGCTGGCACACGTGGACACCGTTGTTTTCGATAAAACCGGCACGCTCACCTCGGGTACCTTCAACGTAGTTGCCATACACCCCAAGTCAGGGGTGGATCCCGACTATGTGCTATCGAACGCTGCCTACGCTGAAGCCTTCTCGGATCACCCCATTGCGGTGTCTGTTAAGCGAGCCTTCGCGGGAGAAATCGATCGAAGCAGAATCAAAGATGTGCGCGAGCAGTCGGGTCATGGTGTGCAGGCCACGGTGGACGAGCGCGTGGTGCTGGTGGGCAATGACAGGCTCATGGAGCAAAACGGTAGCGCCTGGCATGAGTGTGAGCTTATCGGAACCATCCTACATGTCTCGATAGACGGAGAATACGCTGGGCATATCGTTATCGCCGACGTGGTAAAGGAGGATGCCGAGCGCACCGTGTCCGATTTGCATGCCGTAGGGGTAAAGAAATGCGTGATGCTCACCGGGGATCGATCCGACGTGGCCGATGCCGTAGGCGAGAAATTGGGAATCGATGAGGTGCACGCACAGCTTCTTCCCGAGGACAAGGTGGGACTGGTGGAGGCGCTCATCGATCGGGAAGACGGCGCGGGCAAGCTGGCCTTTGTGGGTGACGGTATAAACGATGCCCCCGTACTCACACGTGCCGATGTTGGTATTGCCATGGGTGCCATGGGTTCAGATGCCGCTATTGAGGCCGCCGACGTTGTGCTTATGGATGACAAGCCTTCCAACATCGCTCGTGCCATCCGCCTCGCCCGCAAAACCATGCGTATTGTCTGGCAAAACATCGTGTTTGCACTGGGCGTGAAAATATTGATATTGGCACTCGCAGCCGCAGGAATAGCCGGCATGTGGCTTGCTGTATTCGGTGATGTAGGCGTGGCCGTCATCGCCATCCTCAACGCCATGCGCTGCATGAGCGTGAAGAAGATGAAAGAATAAAACCCTCCGTCTGCACAAGAGGAGGAGTAGTTTGTGGGAGGCGGGGTGCTTCTGGAGTGCTGCGGCACCCCGGCTTAGCGCGCGACGGAGTTCTGTGAACTATGATGCATTCGAATGAGCTGGTGTTGCTTTTCCGGTTTGCTTATTACACGTCGGGGTTCTGTATGCGAAACTCCCCCACGTTTGCAGGTCTGCCGAAGATTCCATGGTAGTCGGAGCCTGCGGTTACAAACAGCCCAAAGCGCTCGGCGAGGGCTTGGACGTGGGCCTCATCGTTCGGGTCGTGATCGCGGTGGTATTTCTCGATTCCCTCAAGCCCCGCCAAGACAAGCTCGGGAACAAAATCCCAGCTGTCAAGCTGCCCGGGGTGTGCGAGCACCGGATGGCCGCCGTCTTCGATGATGGCTCTCACAGCATCGCGAGCATCTACGTATTTAATTTCCTGATCGGAGGCATCACTTAAAAGCGTTCGGTAGAGCTTGCGATAGGTGGGTGAGTTATACGGCTCTTCGGTGAGCGCTGCCATAATATGCTGCTTGTATGCGCAGGTGGAAGCAGAGGCAAGTCGGTCGAACTTCTCCATGTCAAGGGCATATCCCGCCTCTGCGATACATAAGAGCCTTCGGCGCGTGTCAGCATCGCGCAAGGTGAGCGTGGGAGTACACAGGGCAGCAAGAGCCGGGGCATTCTCGGAAACACCTAGCCCTAATACATGAACCTTGCGGTTTCGCTTGAAGTCATAGGCGCTCACCTCAATACCGCCGATGCCGCGCAGCCCTGCTACTTCGGTACAGCGCAAAGCATCGGTGAGTCCGTACGTCGTGTCATGATTGGTGAAAGCGATGTGCGTGAGACCCTGCTGTAGCGCCTGCGACGCAAGCTCCGCAAAGGTGCATGACCCATCTGATGCTGTGGAATGCGTATGCAAATCGGCTCTCAATGCCTCGCCAGAGGTCAAAAGCCCCATACCTTCCAAAACGTCTTTCAAGGGTCGGCTTGTCATGGGTTGTGTCTTTTTCACGACCTTTCGTGTAGTTTCTCGTCCCTATCGCCTGCGGAGCCCTCATGTGAGGCGACCTGAGCGCCACACCCCTCAGATACCGCCGAATCGGCAGAAATCCCAGTGGATATCGCAACGTTCAAAGGCTCTTCCCCCTCAGCTGAGCCGCTAAGAAATTGGGGGTTTTGTTTCCCTTCGCGTTCTTTTTCGGCGCGTACCTTGGCGGCATGTTCTATTACGAGCGTACGCACGGTTGCCACGGCTGGAACGCCTAAAAACATGCCTGCCACGCCGAAGAGCGCGCCTCCCACCAGCACGGACGAGAAGACCCAGATGCTGGGAAGCCCCACTGAGGCGCCGACCACATTAGGGTAGATCAGATGGGTTTCAATCTGCTGCAAAACGATGAGGAACACCACGAACCATACGGCCACCACGGGATCAACCGTGAGAACCATGAGAAAGCCGACGATGCCGCCCAGCCACGCACCAAACAAGGGCACGAGCGCCGTGAGACCCACGCATGCGCCCACAGCAGCAGCATAGGGTATGCCGAACAGTGTCATCCCCAGCGCACAGAGGGTGCCCAGAATCAGAGCCTCGATACACTGACCCGAAATAAAGCGCGAAAAGCTCTCATTGGCCACATGAGCCGCATGATGAAGGGCCTGTGCATGGTTTTCGGGAAGCAGCAGATCTATCGCCGCATTCACGCCACCTAACACACGTTCCTTATCAAGGAGGAGATAGACCGAAAACACCAGACTTACCACGCCAACGAAGATGCCATGCGCCACGGAGTACACAGCGGAAAACAGCGATCCCAAAAGCGACCATAGCCCGGATGTCCTATCGCCGTTGGATGGATCGCTTAAGATTCCGTCAAAGTTCTCTGATATGTTGTCGAGCCATGTGGTGTCCACAATGGCCGAGAGCACATCTGTGTTCTCCTCAACCCAGGTATAAATGTTTTGTGCCACCACTACCACGCCATTTTCCAGAACATCCCAGCTTGCTCTAATCTGCGGCAAAACGAGGTAGACGATAAACGCCACAACGAGCGCTATTGCAGCAAATGAAAGGGCTAAGGATACGGGACGACGACTGACCTGCACGATTTTGTTCTGAGATTCGGGGAAGTATAGGCGCTCGAAGCGACTCATGACAAGGTTGATCACGAAGGCTATGATGCAACCCAACACAAGCGGTAGTGCCGCAACCCACACCGCGAACAAGGCGGAAAACAGCTTCTGCGAATACGTCACTCCGACGGCGACAAAAAACAGCAAAAGGGCGGCAAGTGCCATCCAGACCATCCTGCGCAACGTGCGCTTACGCTTCTCCGCCATCAGACCTCCGCTTCCGTAAGTTTCTCGCCGGCAATACTAACACATCGCGAATCGGCTTGTCTGACCCTTAATTTTCACAAATCGATCTCTTTGCGCTATGGGCTATGCAGGGCGCACTCTCGATCTCGTTAAGCAAAAAACGCAGATGAGCCCGAGTTCATCCAGGCCGCAACCGAGATTCTATTGTCGGCTTTTTGAAGGTTGCCGATGCCATGATGACTCAAGGCATCGTGTAGTCAAAACGCCGTGTAGACAACGAAGCGCCCCCATGTGCTCATCGGAGCGCATGGGGGCGCAAGACCTACTTCCCTGTCACATCCACCTGCTCGCATCCTCGCAAGACGAAAGCATTTTGCAGTGCTTAGCCCGGGTACTACATCCGTTTGCAATCGCTTTTAGAACTGCCGGCAGCACCCTTCCCTAGACTCTCGGAAGCCCTCTCCAAGTCGTAGCGATCGACTAGCAGATCTTTTAGATGCCCTGTGCGGCGTTTGTTCCCGCAAGGCGCCCGTAAACAATGCATCCGGAGTGGTTTTGTCCCATCGCCGTGTTCGGATACGATCCATGGAAGCGATTCCCAACGCAGCTTCCCGCGACGTAGAGTCCTTCCATAGGCGTGTTATCTTCGGCACTGAGCGCGTGCATGTCACGATCGACCATGATGCCACCATAGAAAAGGCGAGCGACGGGGGGCGTCACCTGACTGGCATAGAAGGGTGCCTTTTCGATGGGGTACAACCGATCTGCCCTTTTCCCGTAATCGGAATCAACACCCGCAGCGGCAAGTTCGTTATATCGATCGATGGTTGCCTGCAGGTTCTCCACAGGAACACCCATTTCCTCAGCGAGCTCTTCGATGGTGTCGCATATGCAGGTTGCCGTGCTCACCACCTCGTCACGCGTGATAACACCGATGGGATCGAAGAACAAACCCACGGGTATCTCGTCGTAGCTGTCCACGATCTTCCAGAAACAACGGTGGCCAATAGGCATATTCTCCACCTGGTTGGGAAAATCATCATCGAAGATCTGCCACATTGATTTGCCCGCAACACGGATCGATTTATGACCGATGACCTCGCCGGTTACATCCTCGTTCATAAAGCGGTTTCCCTCGCAATCAACAAGAAGGAATGCATCGCAGCCGAGGGAACCTCCACTTGAATCGTTTACGAATGTGTGAGTATCTTGCGGATCGATTGCGGCACCCGCCCAGGATGCCATACATAGCCCTTCGCCCATGTCAGTCACTTGCCCGTTGGCATCCACGCCAACCCAACCGGGATCCGGGAAGAGATTGCCTGTACGGCAATAGTAATCAATCATTTGCTTATTACCGCCATAGCTTCCCGTTGCGATGATGACGCCATTTTTGGCAGTTACTCTATGGTAATTTCCGTCGATGTCTTCAAAAACGAATCCGGTAATGCGACCCGAATCGTCTTTGGACAACTGCCGTGCCCAGCACTCGTATTTAACCGTCGCATTTTCCTCAACATACTCGGCTGTATAGCGACCGACTTCCGTGTGAGTGGGCTCAACCGCAATCGTCACAGGGAACATGGGGTAGCGCTCTGTGTACGGATCCCAGTTAGGATTAAGCGGGAAGTTGAACAAGTTAATATACGGAGCCGCCTCACGCGCCGCCTCCAACCGCTCTTCGCTCACCTCGAACACGCGACCCGCATCAGCAGCCAACCCGCTCGTGCAGATTGTTGTGATAGCTTCATAGTCGAGATCCGTTTCTCCCACCGTTTCGAATGGGTTGAGTACGGTGTATTTGGGGCACAGCGAAAGGTACCAGTCGAAGTCCTCCCCAGAATGCCTCATCATATAGCTCCAGATATCAGCACTTGTCCTGTCCCTGAATGAAACCATTTCGGTTTCAATCATGAAATCCACCATCTCTTCTGGAATGTCGCATCCCATGTCCTTTGCAATCTGGGAGTTCACCGCGCATATTTGATGGGAATGAAGCGACCATTGCGATTGTTTATCAACAACAAACACGCTTGCTCCTTCCTCAAGAGCAGCGCGAGCCGCACACATTCCGGCAAGCCCCATTCCGATGACAGCCACGTCGGCCTCATACTCGTCGATGATTTGATCATCGGGAATGGGATCGGGAGGAATGAGGAATGAAGGGGTGAACAAACCTTCCTCATCAAAGCTCCCCCACTCGCTTGTCGTGCCTTCCGTTGTACCGGCTCCATCCGTCTCCCCACTAGTAGATGAAGCACATCCAGCAAGCCCCATCGACAATGTTGCTGCTCCTGCCGTTAAGGCAGCACCCTTAAGAAAGCTCCTGCGATTAACTTCGACGCTCATAAGATCCCTCCTTTGTAGTAAAAACTGCTGGTATGTCCACGGCATCGATGGGCGAGCGCCATGCCCGCTCTTGGGGAATGGTTGCAAAACGCACACGCCCACGCTATCGCGAAAATGGATGAAATATCCGATGTGACATCGCGATTCTGATATAGCCTGCACTAGCCCACCGCAACTCCCAGAGGGTGTTCTAACTCGACATTTTCGATCACGTCATTCCGAAGACGACTTTTTGAATGGGAAAGAAACTTTCACTCCGAAGTGATTTTTCCGTCTATAAGATCGATGAGACCTTCTCGTGAGGAAACACCACATTTTTTGAAAATGCTTTTAGCGTGCGTACGTACGGTGCTCTCGGCAATAAAGGCGAGTTCGGAAATGTACACGTACCCGTGGCCGCGCCCGAGGTGTATAAGGATCTCCGATTCGCGAGGAGAGAGCCCGAACTGCTCGGAAATCTTCTCGCAACGCTGCGTCAGGTAGTTCTCGAAAACGTCTCGCTGTATTGTTCGGATCCGAAGTCCTTCGACACTGTTTGCAAAAAACGAGGTTATTGTTGCTGCAACTAGATAGATGACAAACAGTATCCCTGCTGCGGCATTTGCCTCGCTACCAAATGTCTGAACAACAAGCGCTCCTCCGAGGAGTGCTATATTACAGGCAATAGTTGCAAGTCCTACCGAGGCAAATGATGACACGTTTGCAGTACGGGATGTTGCTGCAAGGATGAGGAACAGCCCGGTTGCAAAAATCAAAAAGCTACTTTCGCGTATAAGCCCTACTATCTCGTAGAAGTAGCTTATGAAGTTATCCATGGGAAAGTACGGAACTACCACAAACGTGGCTACAACCGCGAAAATGACCACATTCTGGAAAATCGCAAGAGCATCGGCATCTGATTCTGCTCTGGGTATGAAGGCGCAGACGATTACGGTTAGAAGTGCCCCGATGGCTTGCTCGATCGTTATGATGATTACATCGATCTCGATGACTTCTGTCCAAAGAGGATTCCAGTTAGATCCAAGCAGAAACAGGGCGATCAGAACAACGACAACGGTTCGCCAAGACGATCGTACCCATGTCGACAGCTTTTCTGAAATGGCAGTGTAAGTGTCCGCTGGTTCTTTGTAGATTTTTTCCTGAACCTCTGCGGGAGAGAGGATTAGTCCCAAGGTCGCGGTAGCGATAAGGACGGTCGCATAACCCAACAACCACTCCCCATGAAAGAAGGCGCTCGGTACACGAAGACATGCAAACACAACAAGGATTCCGAAGGCATGACGCGCAAGTGTTCGCACCGAAACATGAATCAAAGAGTCAAACCAGAGAAATGAAGCCAGTGCGATCCCAAACCCTAAAGCACGTGCGGATCCAATGCGGATCGGCGCAGATCCCAGACCAAGCATCACATTCGCCGCAAGAAGAGCTATTCCCAAAATCATACTGAACGAGCTTAGGGCAACCAAAGAAAAAAACAGAACGGCACTCCGTTTGCGAAGAGGCAAAGGTCGATAAGAATCCTTGATACAAAGCAACAGGGCGAGTGCACCGCACGCGAAGGCTCCGCCGCATACATCCGCCAGAAACTGACTGTCGTAGGCAAGGCCACCCAAAGCAGTGAATCCTCCCGGTGTTCGAACCAAGGCAAACCAAAGAGCCAGGACAGCGCCTGCGCCGAGGTAAGTCCATACACTGCGAGCATCACTCTTGGAAAACATAAATGCTCCGTTCAATAATGAGATTGCATACCACGTTGGGCATGCGGTTCAGCAACAACCCAAAACCTTTTGGATTTCAAAACCCTGGATAACACCTAGTGTAGGTCTTTGTAGCGTTGGAAAGATTCGCCTTTTGATACCCGCACGATTTTCTTCCTGTAGTTTAGGAAAGAAAGGAATTCTCTTCATCAACTTCCCTTTCCTGTACCAAGTCGAGAAGTTCCTGCTTTGAATGCACGCTGAGCTTTGTATAAATTGATTTAACGTGACTGTTGATGGTACCCGAAGACACAAGCAGCGCTTCTTTGATATAGGGGTTGCTTCGCCCTTGAGCCAAAAGCATTAAAACTTCGGTTTCACGAGAGGATAACCCGTAATCCTCAGCGATGGTAACACATTTGAGAGCAGTTATATCCACTATGCGAACCTCGGTTTTTTCGGAATCCCCCTCGGAATCTCCCCTTTCCGAAAATTCTCCTTTTCCTGCCAGAATAAATACTGTTGCCACCATCAAAGCCAATGCAGCAAACAAAGCACCTGTAGTTACCGACCCCAAACCAAACGCGGGCTGCAAAAACAAATCACTTTCGAGTATCTGGAAAGCCGACCCTAAAAGAATACCTAACTGTTCAGCGACGAAGCCCCATCCGAAAACCTCCGAGGGATGCACATTCCTTCTGATTGAAATATGTGCATACATTATCATCGCAAACATTCCGAAACAAACATAGCAGAGCATAACTACTGAACGAGGAATGCTCAGCAGTCCTTCGGGAAGAACCGATAGAAGCATAAGAGAGAAAAGCATGGGTACAACCGTAATGCAGTAAACGGCTGTAAGATTGAACCCACGCCCCCTGAACTCTATAAACGAAATTAATAAGAAGACAGCAAAGTACATGAGGAAGGTCGTATAGGTTATCAAGCTCGACCCCTCAGTTCCTTCCGTTGCGGTGAATCGAAGGGTGAATTCGAAGACCATACTGTAAATAGCAACAGCTAGGATTATTTTCCATGAAAGCGAGGATTTCGATCGCTTTGTGCCATCGGTTTTTGCAGTGAAAACTCTGTTCGGAGCAAATCCCGCACAATTCAAATTGCTACTGCTTATTACATCTCCATTCCCACCACCAGTACTATCCGCCGATGAGACCCTCTTTTTCAACACCCGATTGATATCCACTGGGCTTTCCGCCACAAGGTAAAACATCACAGAAAGCAGCGGTAAGAAACACACTATAAGTTCTGCTGCATGCGCAGGTAACGCCTGAATTAAAAGACAAATACATGCAGACACAACACCCCCAAGTGCGATACCCCCACCGGCGTGATGTACCGTCATACAGGAAAAATGCATTCCCCATGCGATAAACAAACCGGCATATCCGATGCCGGAGAGAAGGTAGCCAACCTCCTGCGCTTCAATGAACACCCTCAATGAAAGCCCTACGGCAGCAAGTAAAGCGAATGCAAGTACGCATGCGCGCCGTAGGGCTGCCGAAAGCACCAAGCGTCCACCTACAAGAATAATGAGAAGAGCTGTGATGCTCCCACTCATGTACATCCATGCACAGTCGTTGCCAATGGGTATGTCGATAGGAAAAAAGAAGAGTGGGGCATAAACCCACGACATCAAACACGCAAATCCAACTGAAGAAACGATAACATCCAACCGTTTGCTTGATACATTCTTGAAGCAAAAAGAAATATTGCTCATACCCACTATCCCCTACGCCTTTGTAATAATCACCGTCTCTTTAATTGTGCCAACCCGCCTCATCTCGGAGCAAAACGTATCATAGCAATACCCTCTCATCTGCTAAAACGTATTTCACGTGGTTGAACATCCCCAAAAATGAATATTTTACGCGATTGACCCTATCGACCTTTTGTGCCTACATTGCACCCCGAAAGGCCAATGTCGACAAAACCTTTTGAACAAGCACCCATCTCTAGAAGACCTTTTGAAAAACGGCCGAATACAGGAAGGGAAGAAACGATGGCTAATGATAAAGACATCTCGAGAAGGTCATTCCTCAAGGGAAGTGCGGCTACAGCGATAGGTCTAGGCGCAGCAGGAACGATAGCTTCTTGCTCTCCCACCTCAGAAGGAGGCTCCGACACTGCGTCGGAAGAATCCGGTACACCAGATTTTATGACTCCTCCCGACCCAATTTCAGACGACGAAATCGCCGAAACCTTTGAAGCAGATATCATCGTTGTCGGCGGAGGAATCGGAGGACTCTCTGCCGCATTGGGGGCCATCAACAACGATGCAAGCGTCATTGTCCTTGAAAAGCATACCGTTTCTCGGACTGGAGGAAGCGACATAGCCGCACTCGGTTCACGCGTCCAGGAAGAGCTTGGAATCGAATTGGACATCGATGCAATGATTCGCCGGTATTACAAGCATACCGAAATGAAATGCAATCAACAGCTCATAAGCGCTTGGGCGTACCAAAGCGGCGATATCGTTAACCAATTCCTCGATATTTGCGAACCTTCAGGTGTCATCGCCGAGATACGACTTTGGCCTTATCCAGATGGTTGGGATCCGGCGGACGAACTCGCTGAAATTTGGCCAACCTCGCATTCATTCACACATGAGGGAGAGTTTGAGGATAACAGTGTTGTCTTTATCGAACCCTTGACTGAGCACATACTCGCGAACGGGGGAGAAATACGTTACTCAACTCCAGGAGTGCAGCTTGTACAAGAGGACGATGGAAGCGTCGTTGCCGTTATAGCCCAAAATGAAAATGGTGAATACCTCAGATTCAATGGAACCAAAGGAATCATTCTGGCCACTGGCGACTTCGGTAATAACCCCGAAATGATGCAAGCCTATTACTCAGAGGAAATATGTACCCTCTGTGCCGAAACCAATGCGTATGCCAACTACATGGCCGTCGAAGATCAGCCGAGTGAACCCCTCAACGTCGGAGATGGTCACAAGATGGCGATGTGGGTGGGTGGTCAAATGGAAGAAGGTCCCTACTCCTCCATGACGGTCGGAACCTACGGACTTGGAAGTCCCTTTATGCATGTGAATGCCTACGGCG
>CAZLKG010000033.1:0-12597 GCA_964560045.1 uncultured Slackia sp. | reverse complement strand
ACCGTAGGCGTGCACACGATGTGTCCACAAGGTCACAAGTTCGTGAAATCTGGTTTTTTTCGGGTGAAAGAGGGTGCTGATAACATAGCGAAAAACGGGTGAGATGAGGGGATTTTTACTCATCTGACCTGCTATTTTAAGGCCACCCTTACCCTTTCAGTCAAAGCCTTGCTCGCTTTGAGGCACCGAGTAAGAGAGGGTTGAAAGCGGGAGCCTTTGGGATATGCACCCGTGTCTCTGTGAGTTTACGGCCTGAGGATAAGGCTGTGGAGCAAGGCTGGGAGCTTAGTTATTTATCGATATCGAAGGCGACTTTTGTACCGCTTCGCTTGATGATCTTCACAAGGAGCTGCCGTCCCTTTCTTGTTTTGACGCAAGCGATGACCACACCCCTCTCACCTGCTCGCGCACATGATCGAGCATCCCATCGTTACGAATCACATAATCGGCTGCCGCCTCGCGCTGCTCATCAGTAGGTTGCAGAGCAAGACGCAAGCGCACGTCGGCCTCAGACTGGTTTCCGCGTGCCACGGCGCGCGCCACTCGTAGATCCTCAGGCGCACTGAGCGCTATGATGATATCAGCCCACGAAATGCTTCGACGCGATATGTCGCCCGAAGTGACCTCCACCAAAACCAACGGATGCAGTCTGCTCAACTCATCAATTCGGCGACGGCATTCACGCATGATGGCGGGATGGGTGATAGCATTGAGCTGTTCGGTATGTTCGGGCGAATCAAACGCCGCCTGCGCCAAACGAGACCTTATCACCTCACCTTGGGCATCAAAAATTTCAGAGCCGAATACGCGCGCCAAATCGAGCTTGACCTCGGAGGCGGCAAGTGCGCGATGCCCAATTTCATCAAGGTTGATAACGCCAGCACCCAGCTCGGCAAACATGCATGCCACGCTGGATTTTCCAGACCCTATGCCCCCTATAAGCGCCGCCGTTATCATGACACGCTCCCCTTTCCGTAACCGCCACAACACCTTAATTGTTGTCACTCATCGTTGCCGTTCGCCCTCCGGTCGCCTCAAATGAGCCGCCGGCAGACCGATCAGCTTCGGTTGGCCTGGCTGATAGATTTGATAACGCCCGCCCCCAAGACCATGTCACCATCGTAGAACACAGCAAACTGGCCAGGTGCCGTAGGTGTTTGAGGCTCATCAAGTAAGACGGTCACCGAAGGAATGTCACCCTCAATGCTCTCAAAGACAAGCCGACTATCACACGAATCCGAAGGCGATATCCTCGCGTCACCTTCCCCGCCGACCACGGGCACAAGGCGACAGGGCGCAGCCTTCTGGCGATAGCGAAGTTTCACCGAACATGCAAGGGGGCCACACTCCGCATAGCGTCTCGCAAGATGCTCAGGAAAGAGTGCCTGCCAATTCATATCCGACACCTGCACGCAATCAATCCAGGCATCCTCCCCAAAGGCAACTACGATTTGGTTGTGCTTTGCATCCTTATCCACCACGTAATACGGCTTGGGCGCCCCACCTATCTCCAAGCCCTTCCTTTGTCCGACAGTGTAGCGAAACAGGCCCTTATGGCGCCCCACGACCTCTCCGCTTCGTGTGACGATATCGCCCGGACTGCCCGACACACCTCGCGAATCCAGGAACGCCCGATGATCGCCGTCGGGAATGAAGCATATATCCTGGCTGTCTGTTTTAGATGCGGTGGGTAGTCCGAGCTTGGCTGCAATGCGGCGTACCTCTGGCTTGCCGCCCGCAATGTTTCCTAAGGGGAGTGCGAGGCGAGAGAGTTGGTTTTGGGTGAGCATGGCAAGCATATAAGACTGATCTTTGGCCGCATTGGCGGCACGGGCGATGGAGAGGCGTCCGCATCGACGCACAATGCGCGCGTAATGGCCGGTCGCCACGAAATCGCAGGGATAGCCGCTCTCCTTAGATGCCTCGCTTGCCGCAGAAATCAGTGCCGGAATCTTTACGAGGGCATTGCATCCCACGCAGGGGCTTGGGGTGTTTCCGCAGGCATAAGCATTCACAAATGCCTGGATCACATGCCGCTCGAACATATCCCGGCAGTCGCGCACCACATGACGGATGCCTAGCGCTTTTGCGACCACTCTCGCATCATTAATGGCCACCTGTGATGAAGGGTCATCAAAGAACACGCACGTCACACCAACTACGTCGTAGCCCTCTTGCACAAGCAACGCCGCCGAAACGGAGGAGTCCACCCCGCCACTCATACCTAGAGCGACGCGGGGTCTTCCATGGCTCGCAGTTATGCCGGCACCCCAGCCCGCAGTCGTGTCGGCGCCTCGGATCTCACACGACCGCCCACTCCAGCCCACAGCCGTGTTGTCACCCCGGCCTGCAGCCATTTCGGCATCTCGGCCCACGCGCAGCCACTCACCGGGCTTTTCGTTATATGCATTCACGCTATCCATGCGAGCATTCTACAGCATCGCCCGAAATTGACCCTTTCGCCCGTCTTTTTGCAATAGCACAGCTCGGTTCATCGGCGAAATCTTCTTTGGTTGTACGACAAAATGGTTTCAACTCGGAATGGCATGGATCACTCATCTAGCATGTTAGCCCTAAGGTTTTCGAACTTCGCCTTCATCGTGGGGTTTTTGCGTGTAAGTTTCTTGATCGTGAGCGACTCCGCCTTGTCGTTGGCAAGCCTGAGTTGGTTTTCAGAACCGATGAGCGCCTCTTTGGTCTTTTGTAGATGCTCGATGGTCTTATCGATCTCGCTTATCGCCTTTGCGAACTTCTCGCTAGCTATCCTGTAGTTGCGCCCGAACTTCTCTTTGAACTCATTCATGTCGTTCTCAAAGTTGGTAATATCTATGCTCTGACGCCTTGCAATCGCCAGTTCGCGCTTGTATTCAAGCGATGAGAACGCTGAGTTCCTAAGTATCCCTATCAGTGGAATAAAGAACTGCGGTCGGATTATGTACATCTTCTCATACTCCCACGACCTGTCCACAATCCCCTCGTTGTAGTAATCATTATCCGGCTCGAGCATTGTCACCAAAACAGCGTACTCACAGTTCTTCTTGCGCCTGTCGGAGTCGAGTTTCTTCAGGAAATCCTCGTTGCGGTGCCTGTGCTTGGAGTCGTCCGACTCGTTTTTCATCTCGAACATGATCGAGATAATCTCGTTGCCCACCTCATCGTGCTCGCGGAAAATGAAGTCGCCTTTTGTGCCGTCTACCACTTCGTTGTCCTTGCAGAACTGCGCTCGCGGAAACGACACGGCTCTCACCTTGTTGAACTCGGTCTCGCAGTGTTGCTCTAGCGTCTCTCCCACGAGCTTGGTTGACAGCCTAGCCTTCATATCGCGAACGCGCGCTATCTCTGTGTCTTTGTAAGCAATGACCTCATCTTTTGCTTTGAGTTCGGCTGCTTGCTGCTCTCGAAGTGCTGAAATCTCCTGGTTCTTCTGTGCCTCGGCCACCCTTGCGTCGGCCAGTGCCCGGTCGAGCTTCTTCTCGATGTCGGCGGTAGCCTCACCGACTGCCGCTTTTTGCTGGGCGGTCATGGTCTCACGCTGACTCAGGAGCTTCGACTCGTAGGACTCCTTCTGCACATCCATCTGTGATTTTAGGGAATCTAGCTGGGTCTGAAGCTCGGCTATCCTCCGATCCCGCTCGGCAGACGTCTCCGACACAGCCTTTTCCATCTCCGCCCTAGCGGCCTTCTCAGCAATGTCCATTTGCTGTTTGGACGCTGCAAGCCTCTCCTTCAGCTCGGCTATCTTCCTGTCCCTTTCGGATATCTCCCCTTGTACCTTATTGGTGGTCTGGGCGATCGCGGCCTTGAGAGCCTGGTCACGCTCAGAGGCCATAAGTCTCTCCCTTTCGGCAATTTCCTTCTCGAATTCGCTGTCGCGCACCTGCTTTAGAATCTCGGAAAATCCCGACTCGTCAACCTGAAAAACCGTCCCGCACTTCGGGCAACTGATCTCGTTCATCCTTGTTCCTTTTCCATACCGTCTGTCACGATGCTTTCCGGACAATATTTGACAATATTTTACTCGCTAGATACAAGAATTCTGTCCCACTAGTGGGCCATTCTCGAATGACAAGACTCTACCCCTGACCTGTATTCTTTTTTTCGGATACGCAGATCTATCCCCAAAGTTCGACCTTCAGGGCGCACAAGCTGTTACTTCTGCAATAAGCAGCGGCTTTGTCGTGATCCGATCTCAAAACCTTTCCTTCGGCACCATGTTGAATATCGGATGCACTGTGGATGCGATGATCCCGTTCGCCTTAGCCCCCTGCGCAATTGACCTCGCCATACGCAACATGAAGCGAAGAGTTTGACGGAAAGCTGATGGATACCGGGGTGTTTGCCCGTCAGGTGCAGTCTACAACAATCTCCGTCTTGTCGCTTATTTCCCCGTTGGCAGTGGCTACAAGCGACTGGTTATAAAGGGTGGTCGTACCATCTATGAAATTCTCTTCGCCATCAACCGTAGCTTGATAGGAAATAATGGCCGATTCTCCGCCTTCGTAATCACCGATCACAACACCGGAGTCGAAAATACTGTATTCATCCTCTAGTTCAACGACAGTGCCATCGCTTCGCGTGATCGTTAACGATCCCGGCACATAATTCAAATGTTCCGGTAGAAAATCGTAGACCGTTACGTAGGTTTGTTCTGTAGAACCGAAGTTGCTGTAGTCTATCGAAGGGGAGCGATGCGCTTGGCGTAAGCGAGAAGCTGCTGCTTGGAATTGACCTCGAGCTTTGCGTAGATGTGCCTGATATGCGTCTTTACGGTGTTCTCTGAAACTACAAGCTCCTCTGCGATGCGTGGTGTGCTGTAGTTCTGCAGCATCAGCAGCAGTACATCTTCTTCGCGCGCCGATAGCGTCGGGTAACGCTTTTTGAGTACCGACAGTCGAGCGCGGGCAATATCTTCTTCACTATCAAAAGAACCGGTGATTATGTGGAACACTTGGCGGTCGCGCGCGAAGAACAGCAGCACCGCGATGAGTACGAGATACAACAGAATGATGGCAATGAGTGCAAAGATAGTGCCATCGAACGTATCGAGCTGCCGCACCGCATCGCCTACTACGATACCGCCGCATGTGAGTGCTGCTATTACGGTAATAAACAGACAGCACTGCCGCCTCGTGCGCGATAGGTCGTTCTGTCCTGCTCGCCAGCGCTCAGCGAGAAGTATTGCGGTAAGTGCATAGGAGAAAAATGCTGTCAGTTTAAGAAATAGGACGCATATCGGGTTGTATCCTGCAAGAAAGAAGAACGGAGCGCATGTGATGACGGTGGCGAGCAACGCAGTAAGCGCAAGGTGAATGCGCTTGGTATCGAACGCCACAATCATCACAATTAGCAGCACGATTTCCGCAATGCCTGCGAAAACGAATAGCCAATACGTACCCGAATGTAGTTCGGTGCTCACCGGCGCACCGATAATTCCCTGGATAAGCATCACAACAAAGAAGGAGGCGAGGACGATTATGCTACGTGCCTCGAGAATGCGAGGCGGGTTGTTCGCAGTAATATCTGAGCCTTTAGCTGAGGATTCTTCGACCTGGATCCCCTGAATGATGCCAGGGCGGCGTCTGTCGAATTGTATTGCGATGACGGTACATAGTCCGCTAAGAGCAGGAAGTGCCACAATCAAGGCGAGTGCCGCGCGGCTCTCGAGCAGGAGCAGAAAGCTCATGATAAGAACGCTTGCGATGGTAGCTTTGACCACCATAAGCAAATCGTTAGTGGGGTTGGAATGCTGTGCAGCAGGTAACCATGAGGCGATGAGTAGGGGCGAGCCTGCGCCCGCCGTTAAACCACCGACAAGAGAGGCCGGGCTGTGTGTGCCTGCGAGAACAAAAGCAAGCGTGCCTGCTGTCATAAAGAAACTGCCGGTAGCAGCGAGGTGCTGGCAGATGCGCATCAGCCAGTCCATGTCAGAGGCCGAACGCTTGTTCATGGTATGCACTGCCATGAGGGCTGAGCAGGCTGCAGTAGCAATAAGAGCGGCGAGCCATCCTACCGTGGGGAGCAGAGTAGAGGCGCTAGTTTGTACGGCTAATTCGCCGGAATCGGTGCGAAACGCGATATCAATCCATACGAAGAAACATCCAAGTGCACATGCCGGAGCAATTGAGGGTTTGAGAGAAGAACGTCTAAACATGCGCTTCAGCTCAGATTCAATCTTCATCGTCCCCCCCCCTCGGCTATAGCTTTGTTGCGGCATCGTCATGTCATATTGTTTGGGACATTTGTGTAGCCTTGGACATTCATTATATCGGCTCCTGGCAAACACGGCGCACGGGCCATTTCTTTACAGCCTGCTTACGTCGGTTGTTTCTCATTATTTTCGGGTGATTCTCGCGAAATGTCAGTTTCGCCTGCTCCAGATGATGTGCCCGCATTGCTTCTTCTTTACGATTTCGCCGTTTCCCCAAAGCAGAAGAAGGAATGGGGACTAAAAGCGCATCATCTGGGTGCGTGGCGTAACGGAGATATGCATCGCGCAGGTGCACAGCGCAACGAGGAGGAAGTTTACAAATGAGCACAAATGTGAATGTGGGTAAAAGCGAGAAAGGCACTCTGTCGCGCAGGGCATTTCTGGGAGGAACGGCTTTGGCGGGACTTTCGATGGGGACAGCCGGACTGATTGGCTGTAGTTCCGGACAGTCTTCGGAGTCAGGGAATGCGGCTGGAGAGACATCCTCTGAAGGGAACTCAACTTCAGGTGGGAACTCGGCGGTTTATCAGGCACTCGCGGAGCTCAATCCGCAAGATTATGATTATCAGCAGGATTCGGGTGATCTTTCCCATGTCCTTTCATCGTGGAGCATGGGTAATCTGGAATTCAGCAATCGTATTGTCAAGTCATCAGCCGGATCAGGCTATGGTCTTGCAAGCTGGGATTGTCTTATCGAATACTACGAGCGCATGGCTCAAGGCGGCGTGGAAATGATCTGGATTGAGACTCTATTCCATATCTTCGCGCCCTACGAGACAAGTAAGAACCCGCAAATTGACGATGCTGTAGAAGAGTACGATTTCCCACTTTTGATTGAACGACTCCATGATGCGGGCGCTAAAGTAGGCATCCAGATTGGCACGGAATCTTCGGCATTTGTTGATGGGCTCACCGCACTTGGTGGATTTCATGCGGCCGCTAACCTCACAACCGAAGACATCGAGTTCGCCATTGAGCGCTATGCTTATGCTGCGAGTATTGTCCATGAACTCGGGTTCGATGCCATCGAGATTAACTGCGCGGGCGAAAACCTCCCGCAGTGGTTCCTCTCAGGTGAGTGCAACGAACGTGATGACGAGTACGGCTGCCAGACATACGAGAACCGCGTACGCTTCGTCACTGATATTGTGGCGGCTATTCAGGAGCAGTGTGGAACTGACTGGCCTATTGAGATTCTCATGAATGGCATCGAGGAGCAAGATGAGATTGTCGGACAAAGCGGCAACCTCAACACGCTTGAAGATGGTATTGAGATTGCCAAGCTGCTCGAGCAGGCGGGTGTGGCGGCTATTCAGATACGTCTTGGACCGCTGCATATGCACATCGGACAGTTCATGGGTGACCTGTACTTTAGTACGCTCGGTTGTATTGGGCAGACAGGCTATGGTACTCAGTTCGATTTTTCGCGTCACTTTCAGGGCAAGCTCGTGGCCAATCACTCCGGCTGTGGACTTACCCTCGATATCGCACAAGCATACAAGGAAGCGGTTTCCATCCCGATTGGTACAGTAACCTACATGGATCCAGCCCATGCTCCCGATCTCTTCGATCAGGCAGTAGCCGAGGGTAAGGTTGACTATCTTGTTATGAATCGCGGCCTCAACGTGGATGACGAATACGTGAACAAACTTAAAGAAGGACGTCTTGATGAGATTCGCCCTTGTAACCGCTGCGGACATTGTTTCACAGACACAACTAAAGACGATTTGACCACCTACGGAGGTTATGGACCTTCCGACGCATGTCGCGTAGATGCCATTCGCAGTTTTATCGGAGGACGCGGCCTGCCTGGCAGCTGGGAACCCGATCCGGCTGACGAAAAAAAGAACGTCATGGTGGTAGGCGGCGGGCCTGCTGGTATGGAAGCGGCACGTATAGCAGCGCATCGTGGACACGTAGTGACCCTCTACGAGGAAGATTCTTCGCTGGGTGGGCTGCTCACTTTTGCGGAAACCATCAAGGGGCCACACGAGAATCTTGGCCTATTCAACGCGTGGCTTCAGCGACAGCTTGAACTCGAGGGTGTTGAGGTAGTAACCGGCCAACAGGTTGATGCAGCCTTTATTCAGGAACAGTCTCCCGATGTAGTAATCCTTGCGATTGGCGGTGCGCGCGACACGATCGGCTTTAAGGGAGATGATGCTACGTCGGTGGTATCTATCGACGATATAGCCTCAGCGGAAGTGGGCGCGAATGTGACCATTGTCGGGAGCAATCTTCAGGCTACCGATGTAGCGTTCTACCTGCTCGCGCAGGGAAAGCATATCACCATTGTTACGCCTGACGACGAAGAGGCTATCTCTAAGGGCCAGGCAAATTGGCTCAAACAGCTCTCCACGCCGATGCTCTACACGCGCGGTGTGCGGATCTGGACCAGTGCCGAACTTACTGCAATTGGCGGGGGAGAAGCTACCGTTCTTACGCGCAATGGAGTCGAGGTGACCTATGCGTGTGACACAGTGATCGAGGCTTTGGATATGCTACCGAATTCGAGTATGCTCGATGAGCTTGATGGTATCGAGGCCTATGCAGTGGGCGACTGCGACGATCCCTGGAACATCCAATATGCCATCCGTGCCGGAAACTTTACTGCTCGCGAGATTTGATGTCTAAAATTGTGGGTGCGCTGTGCATGAGCGCACCCACAACTCTCTTGGGAAAACACTGCTTATTTCACTAAGAGTTTCATCGCTGCCCCGTATCTTAGATGTCTTGGAGGCCCGTACAAAACAGGGTGGTGGCTCGCCAGGAGGGTTGACGAGCCACGCGAGGAGGGGTAACAGAAAAGAGTGTTACGCGGAGATTTCTCTGGCGGCAGCTTCTCCTGCTATAAGGCCCGATCCAATAGCAAATCCATTTGCAGAGCCGGCAGCGTAGTAGGGCGAGGTATAAAGGTCGGCATCTGCACCTGCCACGTAAAGACCAGGAATAGGTACATTATCGGCGTCGAGCGCTTGACAAGTACCGTTGCATTTGATGCCTCCGAGTGATAACCAGCCGGCAGGCATGGACTCAACGATATAAAACGGACTTTCCTCTATGGGTGTCAGGTACTTAGCGTCCTTAAAAAACTGTGTATCTTCTCCGTTAGCGCACAAATTGTTGTAAGCGGCTACCTCATCAACGAGATGAGGTAGCTCAAAATACTCAGCAAGATCTTCGATAGTATCAGCTTGATATGCCCATCCTTCTTCGACAGCAGCATCAAACTGAGTGCGCACATCGGTTGCGGTAATGTCTGCAAACATTTGCTGCATACGTTCATCCCCTAGAAACGTTGGCAGCGGTTCACTCTCCCATTGCTTCATGAAGGCTTCGTCGCAGATGGCGTAATGATACGATTCGCGAACAAGCGGCTCGCAGCAGAACATCGTGCGCTCACACATGACTCCTTCATTGACAAAACGCTCTCCTTGAGAGTTCACGAGCAATCCACCGAATACGGGAAGTCGCATGGCTTCATTGGTTCCCGTATCAGGTCGAAATGCGTAGATGGGCGTTGCTTTCTCATTGGCGCCGCCGTATTCGTTCATCGAGATACTAAAGCATTTGCCTAGCTGTGCTCCGGCGCTCATCGCCATGGTAATGCCTGCTCCTGTATTAAGCGTATTTCCCATACAGACGATTTTGGCGCCTGCAAAACGCTTGGCTACCTCTTCGGCGCTGCCAAGAAAGCCGCCTGTCGCGAGAATGACCGCTTTTGCATTAATATCAATGACCTCTTGGCCATTTACACATTGAAGTCCCGTAACGGTGCCGTCTTCGGAAACGAGAAGATTTTCGGCTGTGGTGTTAAAGTGGCATTCAATACCTACCGATTCAGCAATCTGGGTAAAGTATTCAGCACGCTCATCGCCAGAGACGCCATATACGCATCCTCCACGGGTCATCATTGTGTCCTCGCTTGTGGTGCTGGAAAAATCGACGTTAAAGGGCATACCCGCGTCGACAAATATGTCAACCGCACGTCCCGTAGCTTCAACGACGTTTCGAAGTGCGAGTTGATTGGATTGGTAGTTTGTTCCGGTATTGAGATATTCAAGGAATTCTTGGACTGTTAGCGGTTCAGGAGATGCTTCTTGGAGTGACGAGCCGACGGCGCATGCTGCTGATGTGCGTGTGTTAGTAGTTCCTGCCATGGAGGAAGAAGCATCGATAGCGATAACCTGCGCTCCATTAGCGGCGGCTCCGTATGCTGCCAGAAGTCCGGCAGCCCCAAGACCTGCAACGACAACATCTGCTTCAAGAGTTTGAGTTGCTGTCTTGAGTTCGATGCTTTCTTCTTGCGACGATTCCTCTGAAACGGTCTGCGAGCTGCATCCCGATAGCGCGGCGATACCGGTAATGCCCGTGGCTGCAATGCCGGCCCCCGCTAGAAAGTTTCGACGTGAAAACGCACGCTTGCTAGTGTTCTTCATAATCCTCTCCTTCTTTTACAGGCATCCACCCCACTATCATTGGATGCTTTCTTGAAATCGTAGGGCTTCTTCACAGGGTACAAATCAGACGTAGAATCTGATTTCTTAAAATAGACGTGCGTATACTGTCGATGCCCTCACGATTAAGCGTTAACAGGAGAGATAAAGGGTGTACGGGAGTGGTATCTATGACATGGCGAGTGCTGCATTCTCATCGACATTTTTTTATCGCTGCACTCGGTTTCGGACTGTGTCTTTCGAGCTTAGAGTGTGAGAGATATACGGCATTTTGGAGCTTTGGACTCCGGAGTATGTCGGAACTTGTTGTTATTGTTGTTCTTACAGCTGTGGGGTTATGGATTGTAGTCGCAATCAACAAAAATGGACGCGATCCTATTTGTAAAAACGAGGCCTTCATTTTTGCGGTTGCGATTATTCAAATGGTAGGCATTTGCGGAAGAATTGCTTCGATCGAGGGGTATGAATTTCCGGGATTTCTCGATTCCGCATTACGTGTAGCATTGCAATGCGCCGGGTTTCTCTTTGTTTTGTATGGCAATTTCTTTCTTGGGATTGGTGTACGTAAATTTGTTTCAGCGTTTGCCATCGCGACATTTGTGGCAGGATTTGCTCAAATCACCATTATTTTTGTGCCTCGGATAATTGCGTACACATATCTTGTGGCATTGACTCCGGTATCAGCAGTGCTACTTATGCTTGCTAACAGGTATTATGATGAGACAATGAGAAAAAACGAGTGGGAGGACGTTGAGGCCGAATCTGGCGGAATGATATTTCCGGATCACAATGCTTTTCCGCCCCTGTTCTATATCAATATATTTTTGAACCTCGTTTTAATGATGGCCCTTTCTCATCAGGGAATTCTTCTCCAAGATGAAGATCATCGTTCCAGACTTCTTCAAGTAATTTCAGGTGGATCTGCCGTCGTATTTAGCTTGCTTTTTGCGGCAGCTCTCAATGTATTTAAAGAGGTAGAACTAGTTGAGCTGCTTCGTACTATACTACTTCCATTGATACTACTCTCTTTGTACTTATCCATATTGCTGGATGAGTCGGGGCTGTCTGTATACATGGCAATTCTGGAAATATTGTATCTCTCAGTTTTCATCCTTATTTTGGTTTTTCCTCGCGGCCAATCCGAAGGTAACAGGCTTGCCTTCTTGTGTAAGGCATATCTTTCGTCGCGTTTAGGATGGGCGCTTGGATTCTTCGGCTTTATTACGCTCTCACCCCAATGGGGCAGCGTTTTTATTGCGGTAATTGTAGTCATGTCTTTTATGGTTCTTCTTATTCTGAGCGGATATCATTCAATCTCAAATGCCCGCTTGAGGATAAAAACTTTCGAAGCGGAACACACTGTAGGAAAAAAGGAAGAAAATGAGAAGGAAAGGGCGTCGGAAGACATATTCATAGCTGCGTGTGAGATGGTTGCTGCAAAGTTTAAACTTACTCCGCGAGAAAATGAGGTACTTAAATTGCTTGCGCGAGGAAGGAATGCGCGTTATGTAAGTGCCACTCTTAACATTTCGGACGGGACAGCTCGTACTCACATCATGCATATCTATCAAAAGACAAACGTCAATTCCCAGCAACTTCTTATGGATATCGTAGATGCTACATTAGATGAGCTGGCTAGGGACTCTCACCCATAAGATAACGTGCCATGCTCGGCACAACCTCTCATTTTCCGCAGTAAATTTTGGAGAAACTAGCCTCTATGGGAGTCGAAAGACGAGCATATCTTTGCGAAATCTCAGTTCTATACCAGCCATAAGATTCACTCCGCGCTCAAGGAAAAGCGATTCGCTCCGATTGTAGTGCACGGGTGGTTTTACGTAGCGCACGAGCGGTTTACGCCGATTTGCATGTGGGAACACGATACCTCCACGGCTGCGTCACAGGTTCTTGAAATCGCATTTTTATAATGGG